>NZ_JBFBBA010000010.1:0-204104 GCF_040682455.1 Streptomyces sp. NPDC051183 | reverse complement strand
TCGCAAACGGCTTCACTCGGCGGTGGGTTACCGGCCCCCTGGCGAAGTCCACGCCGAGTTCGAAGAATTGCGACTCGCTGCATGAATTGACCAGCCGATCCCTGTCCGGGAAACGCGAGGCCCCTCAGTTTCGGCGGCGTCGCCCAGGCGGAGATCCACACGGTCCGCAACGCCGGCCGCCGCCCAGGCTTCCTTGGCGATGTCGGTCCATTCCGAGGACAGATCACAGGTGATCACCCGGCCGTCAGGCGTGGTGCCCAGGGCGAGGGCGAGGGTGGAGTATCCAGTGAAGGTGCCCACTTCGAGAATGCGTCGGGCTCCGATCAGGCGGGCGAGCAGGGTGAGCAGGACTCCTTGCTCGTGTGGGATCTGCATTTGGGCGTGGCCGCCGAGGGCACGGGTGCGTTCGATCAGGTCGAGCTGGACCGTGGTCGGAGGTTCGGCTTGCTCTTGCATGTAGCGGTGGAGCACGGGGGCGAGCAGGACGGTCTTGGGGGTGTCCGCGAGGGCGGTCATCGGTACTCCGTTCACAGGGCGTGCGGGGATGGAGAGGGCAGGAGGGGATGGCCGCCGTACTCGGTGGCCGTATCGGCAAGGTGGAGGAGCAGTTCGGTCGCCTCGTCGTGCAGCCCGCGGATGGCGGGGTGCTGCGGGGCGGCGATCGGGCTCTCCGAGTTCAGGCCGTGGGCGGCGATGTCGCACCTGATCTGAGCGAGCCGAAGCACGATCTGGGCAGCAAATCCGTCGCGGCAAAGGGGGCGCCGGCGTACGCGAAAGTAGTCGTCGGACAATTCGCGCTCGGCTTCGGTGGGCTTCTGGGCCGCGTCGCGGCCGGTCTGCTGGAGAAGGGAGACCCCGTCGGGCACCAGCAGTTCGGCGACGGTCATGTGCACGCGGTGGTTGAGCCGGGCCGCTCGGGTGAGGAGGGCGACGGAGGCCGCCGGGAAGGCTCGGCGCACCTCCCGCTGCAGTTCGAGCACCGGTGTGTGGTCGCGGGTCCACTGCCCGCTGAAGGCGGGGTCGAGGGCGGCCATGTCGGCCCGCACCGTGGCGGCGTAGCGCTGGGCCGAGCAGCTTCCCGCGTAGAGGAGCAGGAGCGAGTACGTGTCGTACAGCCGAGCGGCCCGGCGGATCAGCCGGGGCCGGGGCGTGCGGCCCTCCAGGAGCGCCCGCAGTACGTCGGCCAGCAGCCGCCAGACGGCAAAGGCAACCTGGTGTCCCACGAGCCACCGGTGGCGGGTGCGCTGGTCCGGGTCTGCCGGGGCCCGTAGCAGGGCTGGGGGGTGCGGGTGCCCCGCCTGCTCCAGCAGCCGCTGGTGCTCTTGGAGCGACCGGGCGCAGTCTGCCGGGTTGCGGGAGGCGGTGGAGCAGGAGACGAAACCGGCTCCGGGCATGGGCAGCACGAGCTCATCGGCCGCACCGGCAACCGGGAGGTCGGGGCTCCCCTCGGCTTCGCCACGGAGGGTCGGCGGAGCAGTCGGCATGAGTGGGGTCCTCCTGGCGGGGTGGTTTCAATTGGCCGGAGAGGGTGTCGATGTGGTGGCGGTCCGCCGGCCTGGCATCACTCGGGGGCGACGGGCAGCGTGTGCAGGGAAGGAGCGACCCAGCCGTGGCGCCACTGTGGCGCGCCCGCGAGGGTGAGAGGGGGGTGTCTGGAGAGGGCGGTGAGGACAGCAGCGAGGATGGCGCGGGCGAGGTGGCTGCCGGGGCAGTAGTGGATGCCGTGCCCGAAGGCGAGGAGCGGGCCCGCGGGCCGGGTGAAGTCGAGTCGTTCGGGGTCCGGATGGACCAACGGGTCGTGGTCGGCGGCGTACGAGGAGACGACGACCGTGTCGTCGGCGGGGATGCGCACTCCGGCGATGCGGGTGTCACCGGTCGCGACGCGAGGGGCCAGGTCACTGGGGTACTTCTCGTGACGCAGGAGTTCCTGTACGGCCCGGGCGATCAGTGACGGGTCACTGCGCAGTAGGCGGTACTGGTCGGGGTGGCTCAGGAGGGTGTGGATGCCGGTGGCGATACGGCGGGCGGTTTCGTGCCAACCGACGATCATGAGGTCGCGGACGAGGCCCGCCAGCTGGGTGTCGGGCAGGCCACCGTCGTCGGAGATGGTGATGAGCCGGTCGAGGAGAGTGCTCTGGGGGCTCCGTCGGCGCTGCTCGATGAGTTCGATCACCCGGGACGTGATGCGTGCCAAGGCGGCGGCGATCTCCTGGGTGGTCGCCCGCTCGGTAGCGGAGATGTCGGCATCGGCCGCGATCCGGGGAAGGAGGTCTGGGTCGAGGCCGAGCAGCCTGCTGACGGCTGCCATGGGCAGGGGCCGGGCGAGCCCAGCGACGACGTCGGCGTGGGGCCGGGCGACGCAGAGGTCTGCCACCATGCGATGCGCGGTCTGCTCCAGCCACGGTGACAGAGTCCGTGCTTGGCGTGCGGTGAACGCCGGGGCGAGGGCGCGGCGCAAGACCAGGTGCGTTTCGGAGTCGTGGGGCTGTCCTCCGCGGCGGGCGAGCTGAGCCGGGGTCGCTGCGACGGAGCGCTTGGCGGCGACGGCCCGCGACAGCAGGGGATCCGCCATGGCTTGGAGCGCCTCCGAGTGGCCGCAGACCAGCCACATGCGCTCGCCGGTCGGCACCACGACCGGTGCCACCCGTTGCCGGGCCAGGCGCAGGGCGGTCTCCGCCGGATCCAGCCAGGGATAGAAGTCCGGCGCAGCCGGACAGCCGTTGCTCGGGACCGGTGCCGCATGGTCGGTGAGTTCAAAGGCCTGGAGGGTGTCAGGCATGTCGGGTGCCTGTCCTTCGCTTCGGCTGGGGGTGGTGGGTGCCGGTGCCGGGCTTCTCGTGGTGGCGTTGGCAGAGCTTCTGGCTGCGCGCGTCGGCGACGATGACGCAGCCGAGGACGAGTTGGGTGAGGCTTCGGGTGAGGTTCTCCCAGTCGTCGCGGATCCGCATCAGCCGCAGGACGCCTGTCGGGCGCGGCGAGGCGGGGGTGCGGAGCGTCAGGACGCAGGGGGCGCGGTTGGGCATGGAGCGGGTGTGGCCGGCGCTGGAGTACAGCGCGAAACGCGGCAAGATCTCGGCGGTGACCGCACGCAGGAACGTGGTGGACAGTGCGCGGGCGGGACAGGGCCGGTTCCCGACGACGCCGAAGGGGATGAAGGTCGCGTCCCTCGGTGACAGGCTGAGCCACCGGTCCGGGTCGAAGCGGTCGGGATCCTCGAATCCGGAGCGTTGGTACGCCTCGTAGTCGAAGACGAGTACGGATCCTGCGGGGAGGGTGTCGCTGCCGATGTCGATGGGGCCGGTGGTGATGCGCTGGGAGATGCCGAAGAGGGGGTACATGCGCAGCGACTCGTTGATCGCACGATCGTAGAAGGCAGTGTCCCCGGGCTCGTCCGCCATCCGCTGCTGGATCTCCGGGTGGTGCGCGAGGGCGAGCAGCAAATGGCTCACGCCCTCGGCGAGTTGTGCGACACCGGTGGTGAAGAAGTTGCTCTGGAGGTACAGGGCGCGGTGTTCGTCGTCGAGCGATGGCGGCAGGTCACAGTTCACCCCGCCCACCCGGATCCGTTCCATCAGGTAGTCGGTCAGGGCCGCCCGCCGGTCCAAGTGACGCAGCGTGCTGAATTTGAGCGTTCCCAGCAGGTCATCGGTGTTGGCAGTGATCAGTTTCCGGGCCCCGGGTGGGCAGGGGGTTCGGAAGACGAGCTCGTGGAAGAACTCGGCGGCCATCTGCATCGCCAGGTCCCGCAAGCGCAACGTCCTGGAGGTTGTGAGGTTCATCCCCTCCATCACCCGACGGGCGCAGGCGCGGGCCAGGGCGTCGACGTCCTGCCCTGCAAGGGCGAGGATGCCTCGTGTGCACCGTGCGAGCTCACTGTGGAACGGACCGGACGACGCTTGCTCCTGGTGCACCTGGGAGCCGGGGTGGAACCAATACCAGATGAGGTCGGAGAGTTTTGAACCCGGGCCGCGCCCATGGGCATGCGGGTGTGCGTAGACCTCCGGCAGCCGGGAGGCGTCGACACGAGGGCCCGGGATGGCGACGCTGTCGTCGCCGTTGATTGCCGAGAACACACGGTTGCGTGCGGTGACGACCATGCGGGGCAGGCGGCCCCGCTGCGGGGCGACGCCCACGGAGGTGTCGGTCGTGCCGAACTCGGTCAGACCGGATCCCGCGTCGGATCCCCTGGACTCACGGGTGTCAGGCATGCCGGGTGCCTGTCTTTCGCTTCGGCTGCGCGTGGTGGGTGCCGGCGCCGGGCTTCTCGTGGTGGCGTTGGCAGAGCTTCTGGCTGCGCGCTTCGGCGACGATGACGCAGCCGAGGACCAGTTGGGTGAGGCTTCGGGCGACGTTCTCCCAGTCGTCGCGAACCCGCATGAGCTTGAGAGCGGCAGTGGGGCGTGGCGAGGCGGGGGTGCGGGGGAGCATGATGCATGGGGCTCGGTTGGGCATGGAGCGGGTGTGGCCGGCACTGGAGTGCAGTGCGAAACGGGGCAGGACGTCGGCAGTGACCGCGCGCAAGAACACGGTGGACAGCCCGCGGGCGGGACAGGGCCGGTTCCCGACGACGCCGAAAGGGATGAAGGTGGCGTCCTTCGGAGACAAGGTGAGCCATCGGTCGGGGTCGAAACGGTCCGGGTCCGTGAACCCTGACCGGTGATATGCCTCGTAGTCGAAGAACAGTACGGATCCTGCGGGAAGGGATTCGCTGCCGATGTCGACGGGGCCGGTGGTGATGCGCTGGGAGATGCCGAACAGGGGGTACATGCGCAGCGACTCGTTGATCGCACGATCATAGAAGGCAGTGTCCCCGGGCTCGTCCGCCATCCGCTGCTGAACCTCCGGATGGTGCGCGAGGACCAGGAGGAGGTGGGTCAGCCCCTCGGCGAGCTGCGCGACACCGGTCCCAAAGATGTTGCCGTGCAGGTACAGCGCTCGCTGTTCGTCGTCGAGGGACGCCGGGAGGTCGCTGGAGATCGCACCCACTCGGATCCGTTCCAGCAGGTAGGCGGTCAGTGCGGCCCGCCGGTCCAGGTGACGGAGCCTGGTGAACTTGGTCGCGCCCAGGGCATCGTCGGCGTTGGCGGTGATCAGTCCCCGTGCCCCGGGTGGGCAGGGGGTTCGGAAGACGAGTTCGTGGAAGAACTCGGCCGTCATCTCCATCGCCAGGTCCCGCAGGCGTACGCCTCTCAGGCGCGCGGGATCCGTCCCGTCCAGTACCCGGCGGGCACACCGCCGGGCGAGGTCTTCTACGTCCGCCCCGGAGCCCGCGAGGATTCCCCGGGTGCAGGCCGCGAGCTCGCTGTGGAACGGCCCGGAGGACATGTGCTCCTGGTGGACGTGGCCGACCGGATGGATCAGGTACCAGATCAGGTCGGAGAGCTGCGAACCAGGGCCGCGCCCGTGGGCGTGGGGATGGGTGTAGACATCCTTCAGCCGGTCGGCACCGATGCGCGGTCCGGGGATGGTGACGCCTTCCGTGCTCCCCGCAGCCGCGAGGACGCGGTTGCGTGCGGTGATGACCAGGCGCGGCAGCCAGCTCGGCAGGCTGGCGGCGACGGCCGTGCCCGCGGCGATCAAGACGATGCGCTTCATCATCGGAGTTCCGCGAGTGCGTTGATCGCAGCGGTGATGTGCTCGGGGCCGTTCATGAGCCCCGCGCACAGTCGTGCGGCCGGATCGTGCATCTCCGGGGTGATGGTTCCGTATACCTTGCGCTCCGCCAGGAAGCGCAGCACCTCACGGGCAGGGAGGTCTCGGTGGCGGAAGCACACCAGTTGGGACGCCACGGACTGTTCCAGGGGGCTGACCAGTTCGAGATCGGGGAGCGAGTGCACTTGCAGTCGCAGTGAGGAGTTCAGCTCGGCGATCCTCGTCGAGACACGGTCGCGTCCGAGGGATTGGTGGAAGGCCACGGCATCGGCCACGGCGAACCGGTTCTCGAATGCCTGGAATCCCCCTGGCGACATCCATGCGGCCCTGGTCGGTGGCAGTTCGGCATCGGTCTTGAGGGCCTGCCAGTAGTCGCGGTCGAGGATGATTGCCGGGAAGACCGGTTCCAGCTGGGCCCACGCGTCCTCAGTACCCCACACGAATCCGGTGCCACGCGGGCCGAGAATCCACTTGTGCGTCCCGGACGCGAAGAAGTCGATGCCGGTGCGCGCGACATCGACGTCCTCCACTCCGAGCCCGTGCACGCCGTCGATGACCAGTAGGCAGCGGTCCTCGTCCGCCCGGCCTTCGTTGGCGACGGCGACGGCCTCCGCGAGGAGGGGGAGGGAGGCCTTCACCCCGGTGCACGAGTGCACCCATGGGAGACCGACCACTCGTGTTCGCGGTCCGATGGCCGCCGCAACGCGTTCTGCGATCTCGTGCTGGGTGACGTGTGCGGGATCGTCGTAGAGCCGGATGGACCGCATGGTGGCACCGTGCCGCCGGGTGGCGAATCGCGCCGCCTCTTCGTGAACCAGGTGGTCGTGGACGCTGAGCACGATCTCCTGGTCCGGGCGCAGCCTCAGACCGCTGTACACGACCCCGAGTCCGGTGGTGGTGTTCGCGGTCAGCGCGATGTCCTCCGGCCTGCCGCCAATGTACTCGGCGAGGGCTCGTACGACATCGCCCTGCAGCCCGTTGTGGATGCCGTACAGGTCCTTCTCGGCCCACAGCACGTTGCGCTCGAAGGCGCGGCGGTGGCGTTCCACCGCTTCCCTGACCGGCAGCGGGAGCGGCGCGAGGAAGCAACACGTCAGATGTGCCTCCGCCGGGTCGAGCGCGAATTGCGCACGCACCTCGTCCCAATCGGGGCCGGCCTCCCGGCCACCCCGCGCACCGGCCTCGACAGGCGGCGCCATGGTCGTCGTGCCACCGACGGACATCATCACCATTCCTCTCCCTCGTCATGTGTGGGCGGACGCCACCCGGCGTCCCGCCATGTCTCCTCGCAGGCTCGCGCGACCGACAGGAGCGCGCTGTCCGTGCCGGGCGGGAACTGCAGGTCGATACCGAAAGGAAGCCCTTCGTCGGCCCGTCCCGCAGGAAGGCTGACGGCGGGCCAGCCCAGCAGACTGGACGCGTGGGTATTACGGGCCAAAGTCCGAAACGTGGCCCAGTAACGGTCGGCCGACTCGTCGAAGACCGCGGGCCGGGGGGCGGGGATCGGGCTGGTGGGCACGATGATGCCGTCCAGCCGCTGATCCTCGAGGAATCCGCGCAGCAGACAGCCGAGGTGTGCCCGCTGGTCGAGTGCTGCCGCGTACGCGTCCTCGATGTCCCCGCCTGAAAGGCCGCGCACCAGCCCCGCGACATCGGGGGCGGCCACGCGCGCGGCGACATCGTGGAACCGCAGCGAGGTGGCGTGTGCCGCCAGGTAGCGGTCGACACCGCGGGAGGTCTCGTACAGCAGGATCGGCAGCCCGCATTCACCCGAGACCTCCCACGCGCCTGCGGGCAGGTCGCTCTCGACGATCCGGGCACCTGCCTCTTCCAAGGCGGTGAGCCGGGCTTCGAACACAGCTCGCAGCGCCGTCGTCATGCCCTGCCGAAACGTCGTCCGGGGGGAGGCCAGGCGTAGTCCCCGCAGGCCCGGATGCCGACTGACTTCCGGTGTGCCGGCTGACGAACGGATGACGCGGTCCAGGACTCGTACGTCATCGACGCTGCGCGCCAGCACGCCGATGGTGTCGCGCGTCCAGGACACGGTCACGACGCCCTCCACCCGGTAGGCGCCCACGGTGGGCCGGAACCCGACCAAGCCGCACAGCGCGGCCGGTAACCTCACAGAGCAGCCCGTTTCGGTTCCCAGGGCCGCGGTCACCACCCCCGCGGCCACCGCGGCCGCGGAACCCCCGCTGCTGCCACCGGCGATCCGGTCCGGCCGCACGGGATTGCGTACCAGCCCGAAGGTCGCGTTGTCGCTGGTCACTCCCAGCGCCAGCTCGTGCATGTTGGTCTTGCCCAGCACAACCGCCCCCGCCTCGCGCAGGACCCGTACGGCCGGGGCGTCGAGCAGGGGCCGGTGCTCGCGGAGGGCCGGTGTTCCCGCCGTCGTGGCGAACCCCGCGGTGTCGATGTTGTCCTTCACCGCCAGCACCACGCCCCGCAGCGGCAGCTCCGGGCTGTCACCCTGGTCGTCGAGCCGAGCAGCTGCATCGAGCGCCGCTGCCGTGTCGAGCTGCGTGAAGGCGCTCAGGCGGCGGTGCCGGAGCTCGGCCCCTGCGGACCGGCGGACCTGTTCCACCACCGTGGAGCTGCCCCGTGCCACCGCCTCGATCGCCTCAGAGACCGTGCGTGTGCCCGCGCGCCCCCTAGAAGACATGGGGGTGCCGGAGGACGACTGCGGCGTTGTGCCCACCGAACCCGAAGGAGGTGCTGACCGCGGTGTCGATGCGGCGCTCGCGAGGTGTCTTGGTGACGAGGTCGATGTCGAAGGCGGGGTCAGCCTGATCGGTGTGCGCGGTGGGGGGTACGAGGCCACGTTCGAGGGTGAGGACGGTCAACGCAGCCTCGATCGCGCCTGCTGCACCCAGCGCGTGGCCGAGACTGCCCTTGACGGAGGTGACGGGAGGCCGGTGGGGGAAGAGGCGGCCGATCATGAGGGCTTCGGCGGCATCACCGAGCCGGGTACCAGTGGCATGGGCGTTGACGTGCCCGATCGCCTCGGGAGCCAGACGGGCGTGCCGGAGCGCGGCCTCGACGGCCTGCTGGGCTCCGGCGGCGTCCGGGCGGGGAGAAGTGGGGTGATGGGCGTCGGTGCTCTGTCCGCAGCCGGCCAGAACCGCTCGGACGGGTGCGTTGCGGGCCCTGGCGGTCTCGGCGCGTTCCAGTACGAGGACGCCCGCGCCCTCGGCGACCACCAGGCCCGAGCGGTCAGGGGCGAAGGGGCGTGATGCGGTGGCAGGGTCGTCGTTGCTCGCGGCCAGAGCCCCGCACCGGTGGAACGCGGTGACGACGAGCGGGGTGGTCCCCGCTTCGGCGCCGCCGGCAAGGACGATGTCGCACTGACCGGTGACGAGCAGGTCGTGCGCCACGGCGAGGGCAGTGGTACCGGTGGCGCAGGCGGTGACAGGGGCGAGGCTGGGACCGCGGGCGCCGATGGCCAGTGCGACCTCACCGCAGGGGGTGTTGGTCAGGAGCATCGGAAGGCAGGCTGCAGAGATCCGGCCGGGACCGTGGGTGCTGAGCTTGCCCAGCTGGTCGTGCCAGACCGCAGCGCCACCGAGACTGGACCCGATGACGACTCCGATGCGCGGACCGTCCCACGTGTCGGGGTCGAGGCCGGCCTCGGCAATCGCTTCACGAGCGGCGGCCAGGGCGAGTTGCGAGCTGCGGTCCAGGCGCCACAGGGCCATGGGATCGACGGCGTGCTCGACGGCGGGTGCACGGCAGCTGAAGGTGACGGGCATTCCGGACAGTGCCGGGTCGGTGGCGGCCGTGGAATCACCCCGGCACACTGCCTCCCAGGTCGCTTCCATGCCGAAGCCGGCAGGGGTCACCGCCCCCAGGCCGGTGACGACCACGTGCGTCATGAGATTCCTTCGGTGGAGAGTTCTGATCCGGCGGTCGTACCAGCCCGGTGCCCGGGCCGGGGACGCTTGTCAGCAAGCCGCAGCGGCGGAGGCCAGCGACATGCCCGGGAGGAGCTCGGTGTCCCGCTCCGTGTGCTCGCTCACGATGACCGAGAGTTCGGCGACGGCGAGCGATTCCAGGCCCAGGTCGGTGAAGGTCGCCTCCGGGCACATCCTGTCCCGCGCCACCCCGAACTTGGTCGCCAGCATGTCGGTGAGCTCGTAGTACGTCATGGTGACCCGTTTCCTGCCGTCAGCGGGGGAGAAGGAAGAAGAGAACAGGTTTCGCCCCCCAGATTCAAGAGGGCATCCGAAAATACAAATGAATAACCGATCCGCTCGCCCCTTCTCGCATGTTCAAGGCGTGCGGGTCGCAACATAGTGGATCTCAAGCACCCCGCGCCAACGCACTAATCCAGCCCCCACGGCAGACATGCCGGGCAGTCATGTCAACAGCTCTGCGCCGTGATGCCACAGACGGGTGACCATTGCGCTTCAGGGGCGAACCTGGGCGGAGAATGGTGCATGATCGAACAACGAGCATCGCTGCACGGCTTCCACACCCACGACGAACCAACGGATGTATCGAATGGATTCCCGACTGGACCCCCAGTTGACCCAGGAATACCTCGACCGGATCGGCGTGACGACACTCCGCAGTCCGGGGCCGGAATTCCTCAGCGAGCTGCAGGAACAACACCTGATGTCGGTGCCGTACGAGAACCTCGGCATGCATCTGGGAGAGCCCGCACTACTGGGTGACGGCGCCATCGACAAGGTGGTACGGCAACGCCGCGGCGGCGGCTGCCAGGAGCTGAACGGCTCGGCTCTGTCCTCCCTCCTGCGCGAACTCGGATTCCGCATCACATTGTTGAGCGCCTACATGTTCAACGGGGGGCGTCCGAGTTTCGCGCTCTGCCACCCCCTGATCGTCGTCGACTGCACGTACCCGTGGTTCGTCGACGTCGGGTTGGGCGTATTCGGCCCTCGCTATCCCCTGCGGATGGATCTGGCCGGCCCGCAGCACGATCCACAGGGCACCTTCGAATTCGTTGCCGGCCCCGACGGTGACACTGATCTCCTGCGCAACGGCTCGCCGATCCTCCGCATCGAGCCACGCCCCCGGGCCGAAAAGGATTTCATGCCCGGATTTTGGTGGGTCTGGAGTTCACCCGAGTCCTACCACCGCACCCACGTGTACTGCACGCGATTGACCGAGAACGGATCACTCGCCTTGCGAGGTGACGTACTGACCCGCATCGAGGGCACACAAAAGGAATGGGCCGCACTGGCGGAATCCGAGCTCGCGCCGGCCTACGAAAAGTACTTCGGTATTACGTTGGAACGGCTTCCACCCCTTTACCGGCAGGACTGAAGACCACGCCGAGCCGTGTCCATGCGCTCGGCCCGCCCCTGCCCGGTGCCAACGTCATGCGGCTCCATGGGGACGGAGCCGTTCCCTCCCTCCCCCGCCCAGAAACAGGATCGTCCGTCATGACCTACGACGAGCTCACAGAAGTGCTGGCCACCACGTTCCGAGTGAAGCGGGAGCGGATGAACCCCGCGGCGACCTTTGCCGACCTGGGCCTTGAGTCTCTCGCGTTGGCCGAGCTCTCGGCCATCATCGGCGCTCGCGCGGCCCGGGACATCGAGCTCCATCCGACCATGCCCTTGCTGTCCGCGACCGGCAGCTCCTGAACCGACGTCGAGAGCCGGGGAATTTCATGGGTACGATCGCCACCGTCGACCTGGGGGCCCATGGCCCCGTCGTCGGCGTCCAGGGGCTCGGCTGCATGTCCATGAGCGGCTGCTACGGCAGCACTGATGCCGCCGAGGCGACGGCCACCCTGAAGCGGGCCTGGAGCTGGGCGTCACGTTCCTCGACACCGCCGACATGTACGGCTTCGGAGGCAACGAGGAACTCATCGGCCCGTTCGTCCGGGCGCAGCGCCATGACATCGTGCTCGCCACGAAGTTCGGCGTCGAGCGAAGCAACGGCGACCATCTGCGCTATGTGCTCCGCAACGACCCGTCATACATCCGCCGGGCCGCGGACGCGAGTCTTCGCCGTCTCGGCGTGGAACACATCGACGTGTACTACATGCACCGCCGCGACTCGCGGATCCCGCTGGCGGAGTCTGTGGGTGCCATGGCAGAGCTGGTCCAGGCCGGCAAGGTGCGACACCTGGGCCTGTCCGAGGTCAGCGGCGACGAACTGCGCGAGGCACACGCGGTTCACCCGATCGCGGCACTCCAGTCGGAATGGTCCGTGTTCTCGCGAGACGTCGAGCAGAGTGCCGTACCGACCGCGGCCGAGCTGGGCGTGGCACTCGTCCCGTACTCGACACTTGCGCGAGGCTTCCTGGCCGGGACGTTCAGCCGCGCCGACGGCCTTCCGGTGAGCGACCCCCGGCGCTACCAGCCGCGCCTCACGGGCGACAACGCCGCACACAATGAAGCACTGCTGTGGCCCATCAGGGAGATCGCCTCGACGCACGGAGCAACCCCGGCGCAGGTGGCGTTGGCCTCGGTGCATCAGCAGGCGCACGTACACGGGTTGACCGTGGTGCCGATCCCCGGCACCCGCAAGCCCAGTCGCCTGGAGGAGAACACTTCGGCCTTGGCGCTGACGCTGAGCGCGGAGGAACTGGCCGACCTGGACTCGATCTCAGACCAGGTAGCGGGCGACCGCTATGCGGACATGAGCAGCGTCTCGCGCTGACCGCCTCCCGGACGCAAGCAAGTCGAGGCTGGCATACAACTGCTGCCTTCGGCAGTCTGGACGCGAGCGACACCCGTATTGCGGCCTGCACGTGACACGCCTCGCTGCTGCGCGTCAGACCCGGCCGACAAGGAAGGTGATGCGCTCCTCACCGGAGGCCGGCTTCACAAACCCGGTAATTTTGGTGACCCGTGTTCCGGCCGTGCACTGCACAGTCAATCCGTAGGCTCGCCCCCACGGGGTGTCGAAGGCGATGGCGCTCTGTCCGGAGGTGCGGGTGACCACGGCGAAGTCATACGTAATGGTGCTGTGGTCGCTGGGGCCACCATCGATCGTCGTGGAGAGAAGATTCTCGCCCGCGGCCACAGGCGTGACAGTCATCGGCCTGTCGCCCGTTCCGCCACGGTTGACCGTTCCGGTGAACGCCGCATCCAGGGCCCTGGCACCGACATAGTCGGCCACCCGGCCACCACACAGACCCGTGTTCGCCTTCTCGGCGGCCGCAGCCGGGACAGCACCCAGTACAAGGGCCCCGACCACCGCCCCGGCCACGAACCACATACGAGAGCAAGAAGACATCGAGCCTCCAAGAAGAGAGCCAGGGACCCTACGGCCCACAGTCCCCGCACTCTGCCCCCTCACCGCCGCGGAGCACTGCACGCCGTGCCGGGCAGCCGAAAACGGCACCCATTCCGCATAGTCCGCTACCGCTTTCAACCCACTCACACACGCACCCGCTTCAGCAACGGATCACACACCTCGGACGAACCTACCGAGAAGGTCGTAGCAACCAGCTGCACAACGACTGCCGCCGATGTTCACCACAGGCACGGCGCCAGCACCGAACGCAGCCTAGATCCACAGAAAACAGCAGGTCAACGAACCCTTCCCTTACCATCGCGACCCCTTCATCCAGTCTTCGCGGGCCAGCGACGCCATCCCCGCCTGAGGCCGACCCGGATCCGCCTTCGCTCACGCCGACGACTCTCCGCACACACCCACCGGCCCGCCCCCAACGCACTGCGCGCCGGGGCGCACTCGTTCGTGGACCCCAAGCCGGGGAGACGTTGCGAGGCCCTTGCCCGCCGCCTCGCAACAGCACGTCAATGAGGCATCCCTGCCTGGTGCGAGCCTGACGGGCACTCACTCCCACTGCAGCCGAAGCATCACCTGAGCCGACACCGCCACACCAAGATCCGGACCATGTCCGGACCAACCCCCACCATATGGCCACGCCAACTAACATTTGGCCTGGTCAGCACGGGTGCAGCTGCTATACCACCAGGAGACGAAGGATCTGCTGCCACGCTCCCGGATAGGCCCCTTGGCGCTCAGACAAGGGAAACGCGCTGTTCACGGCGCCTCCACTGGGCGTGGTGGTCGCCTGTGGTCGCAGGCTGGAAGCACCCACCCGCTCCCCTCCGCTATCTGGAGGCGATCCCCATGCTCACCAGCGTCGGCCGCGGCCGGATCTACCGCCGCTGCGGCTGCAGGGACACCCACCGGCACCAGCTCGGTGCTCGTTGTCCTCACCTGGTCACTGACAGCAAGCACGGCACCTGCAGCTTCGCCGTCGACGTCCCCACCCCGGATCACCGCCGCATCACCGTGCGCCGGGGCGGCTTCCCCAGCCAGGACAGCGCCGAGCAGGCCCTGGGCCGATTCCTTGAGGGCGAGGCCGGCGGATACAACGCGGACCCGAACCAGACCGTCGCCGCCTACCTGAACGCCTGGCTGGCCGCGAAGGCCCTTGTGCTGAAGCCGACCACGATGGCCCGCTACCGCGACTATGTCCGCAACGACCTCATTCCGGCCTTCGGCACCCTCAAGCTCGACCAGCTCGCGCACCGGCACATCTCGGCCTACGTCACCTGCCAGCTCTCCGCCGGCCGCGGCGAGACCACCCTCTACCGCTGCCTGGCCACCCTCTCCAGCGCCCTCAGCGACGCAGTCCGCCAACACCGCCTCCCCCACAACCCGGCCAGTCCACCCGTCCTACGGCGACCGCCGGTGCCGGAACGACGGATCTGGACGGCGGAGGAGGCCGCCCGCTTCCTCGCGTACTGCCACCGGGCCGACCCCGAGATGGCTGACCTGTTCGAGTTCCTCATCGGCACCGGCATGCGCAAGGGCGAAGCCCTCGGACTCCACTGGAACGATGTCCACCTGACGGAAGGCGTCCTCTACGTTGCGCTGCACCCTCTCCGCGATCGACAACAACCGCCTGGTCATCACCACGCCGAAGACCCGGGCCAGCCGCGGCTGGGTCGCCATCTCACCCCGCGTCGACGCCGCCCTACGGCACCGTGCACTAACGATGCCCCGAACACGCGGCGACCCTGACGATCCGTTCGCCGGACTCGTCTTCTGCCGACCCGACGGCCGACCGCTCGGACCACACCAGGTTCTCGACCGGCTCCGCCGGCTCTCCGCCGAAGCCGGGGTCCCCCGGATCACGGTCCACGACCTGCGCCACCTGGCCGCCACCATCACCATCGCCGCTGGCGTGCCGCTGACCGTCGTCTCCAAGACCCTGCGGCACTCCACCCTGTCGACCACCGCCAACATCTACAGCCACCTCACCCGGCAGGCGGCCCGAGAAGCCGTCGACACCATCGACCGCACCCTCACCGGAGCCGAGAAGGCCAACCGCCAAACGGGCCGTGCGACGTGGCTGCGACCACCACGCGACCACATCCACCGGCTCCGCGAGACCTTCCGGCGGCTCCGCTCCCCCGCGCCGCCGGCCTTCAGCGCCACGGCCGACCGGCCACGGACTGGACGTGCGACCACATTGCGACCACCATGGCCCCGGACACACCAAAGGCCGCCCTCCCATGGATGAGAGAACGGCCTCCGACCTGCGTAAACGCTGGTCGGGACGACAGGATTTGAACCTGCGACCCCTTGACCCCCAGTCAAGTGCGCTACCAAGCTGCGCCACGTCCCGATGCCCGTTGACCTGGGGTTTCCCCTGGTTGAACGCGCAGGAGAACGATACCGCACTTCGCGGGGTGGTCGCGCGCACCTTTCTCGCGCTTGACCTCGATCGCACTTGAGGTTGCACGATCGGTGCATGACACAGGCAACCGCGGACACCGGGTTCCGCTACGAGGATCTGAGCCGCCTCATCGCGCTCATGACCGGGGCCGAGAAGCACGGCCCCGCCGCCACCTCCACGCTCGACGCGCTGTGGGTGCTCTACGACCGGGTCCTGCGCGTCGGCCCCGCGACCGCCGGGGACGCCGCGCGGGACAGGTTCCTGCTGTCCAAGGGACACGGGCCGATGGCCTACTACGCCGTGCTCGCCGCCAAGGGCTTCTTCCCCGTCGACTGGCTGAGCGGATTCGGCTCGTACGATTCCCCCCTCGGGCACCACCCGGACCGCACCCTGATCCCCGGGGTGGAGATAGCCAGCGGCTCCCTCGGGCACGGGCTCCCGCTCGCCGTCGGCAGCGCGCTCGGGCTGCGCTCCCAGGGGCTGGACGACCCCGCGGTGTGGGTTCTGATCGGCGACGCCGAACTGGACGAGGGCAGCAACCACGAGGCCATCGCGTACGCCGGCTCGGCCGGGCTGGAGCGGCTCCACACGGTCGTGATCGACAACGACTCGGCCACCCACGGGTGGCACGGCGGGATCGCCTCCCGGTTCGAGGCGGCCGGCTGGTCCGCGGTGACGGTGGACGGGCGCGACCACGCCGCGCTGCACGCCGCGTACACCGCACCGCATCCGGGCCGGCCGCACGCCGTCGTCGCCCGCGTCGAGAAGAAGCAGTAGGGAAGAGGGGGAGTCATGGACACCATGCGCGAACGGTTCGTCTCGGTCACGTCGCGAGTGCTCGACGAGGACCCGCGGCTGGCACTCGTGCTGGCCGAGATCACCATGGACGGGTTCCGGCCCGCTCAGCACCGCCACCCGGACCGGGTGATCAACGTCGGCATTCGGGAGCAGCTCCTGGTCGGGGTCGGCGGCGGGCTGGCCCTCACCGGGCTGCGGCCCGTCGTGCACACCTTCGCCAGCTTCCTCGTGGAACGGCCCTTCGAGCAGGTGAAGCTGGACTTCGGGCACCAGGGCACGGGCGGGGTCCTGGTCAGCGCGAGCGCCAGCTACGACTGGCCGGCCGGCGGGTTCACGCACATGTCCCCGGGGGACGTGGCCCTGCTGGACACCCTCGACGGCTGGACGGTCCACGTCCCCGGGCACCCGGACGAGGCCGAGGCGCTGCTGCGCCACGCGTACGCGGCGGGCGACGACAAGGTGTACGTCCGGCTCTCGGAGCAGTCGAACGCCGCGCCCCGCCCTCTGGCGGCCGACCTGGGCTTCCAGACCGTACGGGAGGGCCGCGCGGGCGTGGTCCTCGCGGTCGGGCCGCTGCTGGACAACGTACTGGCGGCGACGGAGGGCCTGGACGCGACGGTCCTGTACGCGCCCACGGTGCGGCCCTTCGACGACGCGGCGCTGCGCACGGCCGTCGGCCGCGCGACCGCCGACGTGGTCCTGGTCGAGCCCTACCTCGCCGGTACCTCTACGGCCCCGGCCGCGCAGGCACTCTCCGACACCCCGCACCGCGTCCTCGGGCTCGGCGTCAGCCGCGCCGAGCTGCGCCGCTACGGCACGCTCGACGAGCACGTGGCCGCCCACGGCCTGGACCCGGCGTCCCTGCGGGCCCGCATCGACTCCTTCCTGCGGCCGCAGCGCTAGTGATCTGGTTCGGAGATGCGTGAGCAGTAGCGGCAGATGCGGTCGAGGATCTGGTCGGCGGTCTTGGTCCACTTGAAAGGCCGGGCGTCGTCGTTCCAGACCTTGATCCAGTTCTCGAGTGCGGCCTTGAGGTCGTCGAGAGAGCAGAACACGCCTCGGTCCAGGCAACGCCGTTCCAGCTCGGCGAACCACCGTTCAACCTGGTTGATCCACGATGAGTAGGTCGGGTGAAGTGGAGCTGGAAGCGGGGGTGCGCGAGCAGCCACCTGTGCACCACGGGTGCCTTGTGGGTGGAGAGGTTGTCGCAGATCACGTGGACCGCCAGGCCCTTGTCGGTCTGGCGGTCAATCTCGTCGAGGAAGTCCCGGAAGTCCTCCGCCCGGTGCCGGGCGGACAGCTTGGTGATCACCTTGCCCGTCGCGGTGTTCAGGGCGGCGAACAGGTCGACGGTGCCGTGCCGGACGTAGTCGAAACTCCGCCGTTCGGGAACCCCGGGCACCATGGGCAGCACTGGAGCGGTCCGCTGCAGGGCCTGGATCTGCGGTTTCTCGTCCACCGCGAACACGACCGCGTTCGCCGGCGGAGCGAGGTAGAGGCCGACGACGTCGCGGATCTTGTCGATGAGGAACGGGTCCGGGGAGACCTTGAAGGTCTCCGTCCGCCACGGCTGGAGGCCGAAGGCATGCCAGATCCGCAGCACGCTCGCCGGGGAGATCCCCACGGCCTTGGCCAGCTCCCGCTTGGACCAGTGCGTGCCGCCCGGAGGTGTTTCCTCCAGGGTGCGGACCACCACCTCTTCCACCTGGGCATCGGTGATGGTCCGTGGCACCCCGGGCCTTGGCTCGTCGGCGAGTCCGTCGAGCCGGTCGCGCAGGAACCTCGTGCGCCACTTGGCGACGGTGCCCCGGCTCACCCCCAGCCGGGCCGCGACCGCCAGGTTGGGACCACCTTCCGCACACGCCAGCACGATTCTCGCCCGCAGGGCCAGACCCTGCGCGGTCGTCCGGCGCTTGACCCAGTTGTTCAACGTCTGCCGCTCGGCCTCGCTCAGGACCAGCGGCTCCAGCCTGCTGTCACCCACACCCCACAGCAGAGCCAACCGGCACCCGTCAGCCAAACCCGTGAACTGGTACGGAAGACGACTCACGTGGTGCCCAACGAACTCACAACCAGATCACTAGGGGGTGTCTGGCGGCGGCACGGTCGTCCGCGGCCGGGCCGCCGCCGCGCCGCCGTCGGGCTCAGTCCGTGGCGGGTGCCAGCTCGGGGTGCGCCGCGACCAGGCGCTTCGGGGCCGCCTGGAGCCAGGAGTCGACGAGGATCGAGCGCAGCTCGCCCACATCCTCCACGGCCGCCAGACGCACCCGCAGCCAGGCGTAGTTGTCGTCGTGGCCCTCGCGTATGAAGAACTTCTCCGGCTCCGCCCCGATCAGCTCGGCCCGGTCCTCCTTGGGGCACTTCACGCCGATCGAGGTGTCGTCGTCGGCGAGCGAGACGAAGATCTTGCCGTTCTTGCCGCCCACGCGGAAGGTGGGCATGCCCCAGGCCAGTTTCTCGCTGCTGTCGGGGAGCGACAGTGCGATCTTCCTGACGTCCTGCGCCGTCGTGGCCATCCCCGCGACTCCTCTCCGGACAACGGTGAACCCTCGTCCGTCGACGGTAGCCCCCGCCACTGACAACCGCCCCGGACCGCACCCTCGGCCGCACCCTCAGCCGCGCCGGTCCTCCCGCTCGTGGACCAGGGCCACCAGTTCCGCCGCCAGCTCCTTCACGGTGGCCAGGCCGTCCGTCCCCCACCGCCGCGGCACCGTGTCCACCGCGCACACCGTCCCGAGCACGATCCCCCGCCGGTCCGTCAGCGGCGCGCCCACGTACGACCGCACCCCGCTCTCGTCCACGACGGCGTTGCCCGCGAAGCGCGCGAAGTCCCGTACGTCCTCCAGGACCAACGCCCGGCGCCGCACCACGACATAGGGGCAGTACCCGTGGTCCCGGGCCAGCACCCGCGCCGGGTACCCGCTCGCCGGGGCGTCGGCCGAGTGGTGCAGTCCGGCGAAGAACTGCCGCTCCTCGTCTATGAAGTTGACCCCCGCGTAGGGCGCGGCCAGGGTGTCCGCGACCCGCCGGGCGAAGGCGTCCAGCTCCCCGTCCGGCCGCTCGCCCAGGCCCAGTTCACGCAGCCGGACGGCGCGCGCCGGCGCCTCCCGGTCCACCGGTGTCAGCAGCAGGTGCCCGGTCGATTCGTAGTACGTCATGGCGCTTCCCCCACATCCCGTTACTTCCGCTGGTTCGCTGTGGACAGCAGGTGGTGGACGAGCGCGGCGAGCGCCCCCGTCCCGGAGCTCGTCAGCCGCGCGTCGCACCGTACGACGGGCACGTCCGGCCCGAGCCCCACCGCTTCGCGGACCTCCTCGGCCGCATAGCGGTGGCCGCCGTCGAACTCGTTGACGGCGACGATGAAGCCGATCCCGCGCCGCTCGAAGAAGTCCACGGCGGGGAAGCAGTCGGCGAGGCGGCGCGTGTCGGCGAGCACCACCGCCCCGAGCGCGCCGGCGCACAGTTCCTCCCACAGGAACCAGAAGCGCTGCTGCCCGGGCGTGCCGAAGAGGTACAGGACGTGGCGGGCGTCCAGGGTGATCCGGCCGAAGTCCAGCGCGACGGTCGTCGCCGTCTTCGCCTCGACCCCGTCCAGCGGATCGGCGGCCTCGCTCAGCCCGCTCAGCAACTCCTCCGTGCTCAGCGGCTCGATCTCGCTGACCGAGCCCACGAAGGTGGTCTTGCCCGCCCCGAACCCACCCGCGACCAGGATCTTCAGGGTCGCGGGCAGCTCATGGGCGCGGCCCTCACAGTCGTTTGCGAAGGCCATCGAGCACCGCCTGGAGCAGGGACTGGTCGTCGGCCGCGAAGGCCGCGCCGCCGATGCCCCCGGGGAAGGGGAACCTCGGCGCCTGCACCGTCACCGCCCCGTGTTCCATCAGGTCGGACAGCAGCACCTTCACCACCACCGCCGGGAGCCGCAGTTGTCCGGCCACCTCGGCGACCGTGACGGCCGCCGAGCCGGCGCACAGCCGGAGCGCGAGGGTGTGTTCCGCGCCGAGCGGTGCGCGCGGGCGTACGCCGGTCGCCGTCACCAGGGACAGCAGGTCGAGCGCGACGGCCGACCTGGTCCGCCCGCCGCTCGCGGTGTAGGGCCGCATCACCCGGCCCGCCGAATCGTCCAGCCACGGCGTGTCACGCGGCGACCCCGATGCCCCCCTGGCCCGGACCCTCATCGCTCCGGGTCGGCGACGGGCCGCCGCGGCGGGGCCGCCAGGTAGGGCCGTACGCTCTTGACCAGCATCGCCATCTCGTAGCCGAGCACGCCCGCGTCGGCCTCCCGGTCGGCGAGCACCGCCAGGCAGGTCCCCGATCCCGCCGCCGATACGAAGACCAGGGCCGTGTCGAGTTCGACCACCACCTGGCGGACCTCGGCGCCGTCCCCGAACCGGGATCCGGCGCTGCGCCCGAGCGAGTACAGCCCGGAGGCCAGCGCGGCCATGTGGTCGGCGCTGTCGGCGTCCATCCCGTGCACGCAGGTCACGAGCCCGTCCGCGGTCAGCAGCACCGCGCTGCGCGTGTACGGCACGCGCTGCACGAGGCCGCTGAGCAGCCAGTCGAGATCCGAGAGCCGGCCGGTCCTGGTCGCCACTTCGCCGCTCATGGGGGTGTGCTCCTTGATGCTGGGGAACTCGGGGAGGGGGGTCGGGGTGGTCCGGGTCATGTCCGGTGCTCCGACTGGGCGAGGCCGAAGCCGCGCTGGAAGGCGGCCATCAGGCCGGGGTCGTGCACGGGCTGTTCGCCGTCGTCGGCCCGCCGGGGTGCCGGGGTGTCCCGCAGTTGGGGTACGAGGTGCTGCTGGGCCCGCCGTTTGGGCAGCGGCGGGCGGTCCTCGCCCACGCGGGCGGCCGGCACGGGCAGCAGCGGTCCCCCGCCGGTGACGGCGGGCTCCACCGCGGCCACCGGTTCGGGCACGGCCGCGGGCTCCACGGCGTACACCGGGGCCATCGGGGCAGTTGGGGCCGTTGGGGCCGTTGGGGCCGTTGGGGCCGTTGGGGCGGGCTCGGTACGGGGCGCCGTGCCCGGCACCTCGACGGCCCAGGCGGGCACCGCCGCCGGAGCGGCGGCCGGGGCCCCGTCCGGGCCGTCGGCCGGGCGGGGCGCCGGCTCCGGCCGGGCCGGTCCCACGCGTACGGGCGCCAGGGGCGGTACGGCGGCGCCGTCGGCCCACCCGGCCCCCTCGGCGGTCCCCCACGAGGTGGCCCGGGAGCCCCCCAGGGCATCGACGGCGCCCGGCGCCTCCGCCCCGAGCAGGTCCTGCGGCAGCACCAGCACGGCGAGCACCCCGCCGTAGATGTTGGACTTGAGCTCGACGGCCACGCCGTGCCGCCGGGCGAGCGCCGAGACGACGAACAGGCCGATCCGGCCGTCCGCCAGCAGGTGCCGGACATTGATCTGGTCGGGGTCGCCGAGCAGGGCGTTCATCCGGTGCTGTTCCTCGGGCGGCATGCCGAGGCCCCGGTCCTCCACCTCGACCGCGATCCCGGCGGTGACCCGCTCGGCCCGCACCACGACGTCGGTGTCGGGGGCGGAGAACACCGTGGCGTTCTCGACCAGTTCTGCCAGCAGGTGCACCACGTCGGCGACGGCGTGCCCGCGGACGGTGCCGCCGGCCGGGGGCACCACCTTGACCCGGGTGTACTGCTCGACTTCCGCGACGGAGGAGCGCAGCACCTCGCTCAGGTCGATGGGCCGCGTCCACTGGCGCCGGGAGGCGGCGCCGCCGAGCACGGCGAGGTTCTCGGCGTGGCGGCGGATCCGGGTGGCCAGGTGGTCGACGTGGAAGAGCTCCTTGAGGAGGTCCGGGTCCTCGACCGTGTCCTCCAGGTCGTCCAGCAGCGAGATCTCGCGGTGCACGAGCGATTGCAGCCGGCGTGCCAGGTTGACGAAGACCTCGACCTTGCGGTCGCTGTCGGACGGGGTGACGGGCCCGCCCAGCCGGACCAGCGTGGCGTGCGCCTGTTCGCGGGCGCCGCGCAGTTCCTGCGCGAGCAGCCAGAACTCGTCCACACCCGCCGGATCGGTGCCCGGTGGCGGTCCGGTCGGCCCGCCGCGCACCGGGCGGCCCGGGGCCTCGCCCCGTTCCAGCCGGTCGGCGGCGGTGCGCAGCTCCTGGCGGCCGCGCACGCTGGAGCGGCGCAGCGCCTCGCAGCGGTCCCGTACGGTCTTGGCGGCCCGCTGGGCCCCGAGCAGGGCGGCCGCGAGGGCACCGACGACGAGCAGGGCGCAGCCGGTGAGCACCGGCCACAGGCGGGCGTCCCGGTCGCCCGCCCCGCCGCCGAGCTGGAGCGTGAAGATGACCGCGGCGGCGCCGCTGAGCCCGGCGGCGAGCGTGGGCAGTACGGCGGCGCGTACCAGCTGGGGCCGTATCTGCCGGCCGGGACCGGTGACGGCGTGTCTCGACGGGGCGTGGCGGGCGGCGCGGAGTCCGGACATCGGCGTCCTCGGTCAGTGGGGCCCGGAGCCCCCAGCGTTCCGGGGTCCGGTGTTGATCACCGGACACCCACGCTAGACCGCGCGCTGCCGCCCCGGACGCCCAGTTGGGGAAGTTCGCCGGGGTGCTTCCTGCTCCCGATGGAGCGCTCGTACGGACGGCCGAATGCGCCGGGAGCGTGTACGCCCGGGCCGTCCGAGGGCGCACGCCGCCGGGCCCGCACACCTGTGCCCCGCGGGCCTCCGCACGCCCGCCCGACCCCCCGGTCCCGCAGACACCCCGGCGGCATCTCGACCCCGCGGGCACCTCGGGCCCCGACGGCCACCGCCAGACCCCGGAGGCAGCTCGGAACCCGCAGGCACCTCGGAACCCGCAGGGACCTCAGACCCCGGAGGAACCCCGGACCCCGCGGGCGCCCAGAGCCCCGCAGACGCCTCGGACCCCGACGGCCACCGCCAGACCCCGCCGGTCACGCCGATCCCGTAGGCACCGGCCCCGCAGCGCCCACGGCCCCCGGAGCCCGCACCCCGACGGCCCGGCCACGGGCCGACTACGACCCGACGGCCTCCGACTCCTCGCGGCCGGCGGCGGGACCGACGGCCGGCGGGGATGCCACCGGAGCGCGGCCCACCGGGGACGAGGCCGCAGCAGCCACCGCGGGCACAGCGGCCGGCCCGGCGGCGACGAAGGGGCGCCACCAGGGCTCGCGCGGAGCGTCGGCGGCTCCGGGCTCGAAGGGCTGGCCGGGCACCGGCAGGGCGATGGCCGCCCCGGCGCCCTCGGCCGCGGCCACCGTGCCCTCACCGGGCTCGTCCCACGAGTGCGGGGCCAGGTTGAAGGTTCCCCAGTGGATCGGCAGCATCGTGCCGTGCGGGGTACCGCCCTGGAGGTCGAGGTGGGCGCGCATCCCCTCTTCCGGGGTCATGTGGATGTCGGGCCAGTACTCGGAGTAGGCCCCGATCTGGATCATCGTGGCGTCGAAGGGACCGTGCTCGGCGCCGATCTCCTTGAACCCGGGGAAGTACCCGGTGTCCCCGCTGTGGTAGATCCGGTGCTCGTCGCCCGCGACGGCCCAGGAGGCCCACAGGGTGAACTGCTGGTTGCGCAGCCCGCGGCCGCAGAAGTGCCGGGCCGGGGTCGCCGTGAGCGAGAGGCCGGCGATCTTGGTGGTCTCGTTCCAGTCCAGCTCGCGCATCCGGTCGGCCGGGACGCCCCAGCGCTCCAGGTGCGCGCCGACGCCGAGCGGCACGGCGAAGACCGTGTCCGTACCCGCCAGCTGCTTGATCGTCGGCAGGTCCAGGTGGTCGTAGTGGTCGTGCGAGATCACCACGGCGTCGACCGGGCCGAGCGAGGCCAGCGGCACCGGTACGGGGTGCAGCCGCTTGGGTCCGGCGAAGGGGAAGGGAGAGCACCGCTCACCCCACACCGGGTCGAACAGCACCCGCCGCCCGTCGATCTCCGCGAGCACGCTGGAGTGCCCCATCCAGGTCAGCCGCAAGCCGCTGACCGGCGGTTTCGCCAGCTCCGCCAGGGTGGTCGGGTAGACCGGGACGGGCGCGCCGGGGTTGCGCCGGATCCGCTGTTCCTTGTGGAAGTAGATCTTGGCGAACTCCAGCATCGACCCGGACGGCCTGGTCCTGGCCCCGACCGGGTTCTGGAACACACCGTCGGCGAAGTTCGGCGAGCGGTGGATCCGCTCCAGGCGCGCGCCGGACGGGTCCGCGCCGAAGGCTTCGGGCCGCATGGCGCGCAGCCGTGGACGCAGGGAACGGGAGCCGGTCAAGGCGCCTCCTGACGGGGTGGGGGCGGGACGGTCGGGCGGCTTACGACCATCCCAACGCGTACCGGTCCCGAAGGATTCCGATCCGTACTCGCCATCATGCGCCGCTCCACTGCCTCTAGAGCGGCAGCAGGTCCGGTCGCTTCGCCTCGACGTGGTCCCCGGAGGACTCCCCGCGCAGCCGGCGGCCGATCCACGGCACCAGGTACTCGCGGGCCCACTGGATGTTGTCCCGGGTCACGTCCACCGAGCCGCGCGGCTGCTGCGGCGGCCAGGGCTGGTCCGGATCGGCGGGCACGTCCAGGCCGAGCACCTGGGCGGCGCGCAGCGCGACCCGGGTGTGGCCCTCGGGCGAGAGGTGCAGCCGGTCCTCGTCCCAGGCCCGCCGGTCCTGTACGGACTTCAGGGACCAGAGGTCGAGCACCGGGCAGTCGTACCGGTCGGCGATCGCGCGCACGTGGGCGCTGTACGTCGCCACCTTGCCCCGCAGGTGCTTGAGGACCGGTACGCCGCGGGTGTCGAAGCCGGTGGTGATCATGACCTGGCCGACGGATCCGGTGAGGTCGGCGACGGCCGCCTCGAACCGCTCGGCCACGTCGTCCGGGTCGCTGCCGGGCCGGATGATGTCGTTGCCGCCCGCGCAGAAGGTCACCAGGTCGGGTGCGAGCTCCTTGGCCCGCGGAACCTGCTCCGCCACGATCTGGTCGAGGAGCCGCCCCCGGACGGCCAGGTTCGCGTACCGGAACCGGTCTTCTTCGCGCCGATCGGCCAGGAGCACGGCCAGCCGGTCCGCCCAGCCGAGAAACGTTTCTCCGGGTCCCGGGTCCCCCACGCCCTCGGTGAAGCTGTCCCCGATCGCCGCGTACGAGCCGATGGTCTTGAGTGTCGTCGTCGTCGCTGCCACGAGACCACATCCTTCACCCCGGCGCGTGACCTACGCCACCGTAGGCAGGGGTTGACGGGCCGTGATTTATACCACCCGACGGGTGAGGAATAACAGCGCGTGAGGCCGGGACCCCCCTCGGGTCCCGGCCTCACGCGGGTCCGGTCTCCGCCGGAGCGCCCGGCGGAGGGGCCGTCAGATGCTGACGCCCTTGGAGCGGAGGTAGGCCAGCGGGTCGATGTCGGAGCCGTAGGACGGGCCGGTGCGGATCTCGAAGTGGAGGTGCGGGCCGGTCACGTTGCCGGTGGCGCCGGAGAGGCCGATGCTCTGCCCGGCGGTGACGCTCTGGCCGACCGAGACCGACAGCTGGGAGAGGTGGCCGTACTGGGAGTACTTGCCGTCGGCGTGCCGGATGACGACCTCGTTGCCGTACGCGCCGCCCCAGCCCGCGGAGACGACGGTGCCCGCGCCGACGGCCTTGATGGTGGTGCCGGTGCTCGCGATGAAGTCGACGCCCGTGTGGTAGCCGCTGGACCACATGGCACCGGCGGTCTTGTAGGCGGTGGAGACGCCGCCGCCGACCGGGGAGACGAAACCGGAGGACGGCGCGGCCTGCTGCTCGGCGGGCGCAGCGGGAGCGGCCGGCGCGGCCTGGGCCTCGACCGCGGGGGTGCCGGCGGCGGCACCGTCGGCCGAAGCCCGGTCGGCCTCATCGGCCCGGCCCTCGTCGTCGGAGGCGGGGTGCGCCGGGGCATCGGCCGGGGCATCAGCCGGGGCATCGGCCGGGGATTCGGCGGAGGACTGCTCGGCGGGGGCCGGAGCCTGCCTCGGGGCGGGCTCGGCGGCGGGTGCGGAGTCCCCCTGGGCGCCGAGCGTCAGCTTCAGCCCGGGGTGAATCAGCGAGGGGTCGGCGCCGACGGCCGCGCGGTTGTCGGCGTAGAGCTGCTGCCAGCCGCCGGTGAGGTGCTGCTGGGCGGCGATCTTGGAGAGGTGGTCGCCGGGGACGACGGTGTACACGGACGGCGCGGCCGCCGCGGCGGCGGGCGCGGCCTGCAGCGCCGCGGGAACCTGCGCGGCCACGACGGGCGCCGTGGCCGGGGCGGCGGCCGGGGCCGCCTGGGCGCCGACGGCTCCGAACAGCGGGAGCGCGAGGGCCGCGCCGCCGGTGCCTGCCATGGCGAAACCGCGGGATATAGAGGGGGACTTGGGACGGCGGTGCTTACCCTTTGCAGGCATGGCGAATTCCTCTCCGTCGCCTGCGAGGTGAGCTGTCGGGTTCGGACTGGAGATGTCCGGCCGTACATGAACAGCACATGCACGGCTTCACCCCGAGCCGTCCCGGTATAAAGATCCGGAACAGCGGCCTACCTGGTTCCCCCGCTCCTGCCGCGCGCGTGAATAGTCGGGTGCGGTTTCCGGATGGGGCAGGATTCGGCGGTCCATCCGGATCGAGAGCGAAGCTAATCGAGTTCGTCCACACGGAACAAGCCATGAATTCCCTGACGGAATCTCAAGGGTGATGGTCCGGCGGAATTCCGGTCACCCTGCGTCCATTCCGCGGCGGCAACGACCGCCCTGGGAAGGCAATTCGCCTTTGATGATCAGGCACTCACGGTCACCGTATGATCTGGCTCACGGGGACGCGCCCGATCTCGCCTGCACTTATGGCAAGTTGCCGCCAAGTAGTGCAATTCGGACATCCCCTCAACCACCCGGAGGAGCCGCCGTGACCCAGCAGATACCCCAGAGCCCGTCCACGGAACCGGGGCTGGCCGGAGTACGCAACTTCCGTGACGTGGGCGGCCTTCCGGCCGCCGGCGGACGCAGGGTCAAGACGGGACGACTGTTCCGAAGCGGACATCTCGCGCATGCCACCGAAACCGACGCAGAGTTCCTCGCGTCCCTCGGTCTGCACACCATCTTCGACTTCCGCAATGGCGCCGACCACGCGCTGGAGGGACAGGACGTGGAGCTGCCGGGCGTGCTCAACGTCAACATCCCGCTCTCGGACCCGGCGGACGGGCGGGAGTTCTGGAAGATGGTCCGCGACGGCGACCTCGACCAGCTCCGCTCGATCCTGGGCGACGGCAAGGCCGCGGCGCGGATGGCGAACTCGTACCGCACGATCATCAGGAACCGCACCGCCGAGCACAGCCGGGTGGTGCACGCCCTCGCCGAGGACAGCGTCCCGGCCCTGATGCACTGCGCGGCCGGCAAGGACCGGGCCGGGCTGTCGATCGCCGTCACCCTGCTCGCGCTCGGCGTCGAGCGCGAGGCGGTCTTGGCGGACTACCTGGAGTCGAACGCCCCGCACAACCGCTACCGGGTCCGCCGCGGCAGCCCTGCCCCCGAGGCCCGCTCCCCCGAGGTGATGGAGCTGCTCGCCCCGCTCTTCGACGCCCGCGCCGAGTACCTGGAGGCCGCCTTCGAGACCATCGACGGCCACTGGGGCAGCGTGGAGCGCTACCTCGCCGAGGGCCTCGGACTCGCGCCCGAGACCCTCGACCGGCTCCGCGACCGACTGCTCGACTGAGGCCGGCCCGGCGGGGCAGGCCGTCAGCCGTTGCTGACGGCCTGCTTCACCAGCGTCTTCCCGAAGTCCCACATCAGCCCGCCGCCGCCGTGCGCCTCGTCCATGACCTCCCGGAAGGCCCCGACGAACCGGTCCACGTCCGCCTCGTCCACGACGAGCGGCGGGATGAGTTTGATCACCTCCAGGTGGTCCCCGGAGACCTGCGTGAGGATCCGGTGCTTCTGGAGCAGCGGCACCACGACCATCTGCGCGAAGAGCCCCTTGCGGGCCGCCTGCAGCATCGTCCACCGGCTGCGCAGCCCCAGCGAGGACGGGCGGCCGAACTCGATCCCGATCATCAGGCCGCGCCCCCGCACCTCGTGCAGCAGCTCGTACCCGTCCACCAGCGCGGCGAGCCGCCCGCGCAGCAGGTCGCCCATGGCGCGGGCGTTGGCCACCACTTCCTCGTCCTCCATGACGGAGAGCACCGCCAGGCCGGCCGCCATCGCCTGCGCGTTGGAGCCGAAGCTGGCGGAGTGCACGAGCACCCGGTCCATGGACGAGTAGACCTTCTTGAAGATCCAGTCCCTGCCCAGGGTCGCGCCGACCGGGACATAGCCGCCCGACAGCGCCTTGGCCACGCAGACCAGGTCCGGCTCCACGCCCGGCTCGTGCTGGTACGCGTAGAAGTCGCCGGTACGTCCGAGGCCGGTCTGGACCTCGTCGGCGATCAGCAGCGCCTTGTGGCGGCGCAGCAGTTCCTGCGCGGCGGACAGGAAGCCGGGCGGGGCGGCGAGTACGCCCTTGCCCTGGATCGGCTCGACGACGAAGGCGGCGACGTCGCCCCGCTTCAGCTCCCGCTCCAGGGCGGCCAGATCCCCGAGCGCGATCTTCGTGTCGGGCAGCAGCGGCGCGAAGCCGTCCCGGAAGCCGCCCTCCCCGTTCACCGAGAGCGAGCCGGTGGTGAGCCCGTGGAAGGCGTGGTCGCAGTAGAGGACCCTGGGCCGCCCGGTGGCGTAGCGGGCGAACTTCAGGGCCGTCTCCACCGCCTCCGTGCCACTGTTGCCGAAGAAGACCCGCTCCAGGTGCGGGCTGTACGAGAGCAGCTTCTCGGCCAGCAGCCCCGGCAGCGGCTGGCAGTCGAAGCGGGTGAGGTCGGCGAGCTGGGCGTCCAGGACGTCGTGCAGGGCGCGCCGCACCACGGGGTGGTGCCGGCCCAGGCCCATCACGCCGAACCCGGCCAGCATGTCGAGGTAGTCGTTGCCCTCGGCGTCCCAGAAGTGGGCGCCCTCGGCCCGCTCGTAGACCTTGTCGAAGCCGATGGTGTGCAGCATCCGGGGCAGCTGGTGGTTGAGGTGGCGGGCGTGCAGCTCGTACCGCTCCCCGCCGCGCTCGGCCAGCAGGGCGCCGAGGTCGAAGCCCTTGCCCCCTCCTCCGGGTGCGGGCGTCATGCCGACTTGTCCCGGTTGCTGCCGAGCGTCTCCCGGGCCGCGCGCAGGGACTCCTTGAGCGAGCCCATGGTGGCCAGGACGGCGGTCGGCTCGTAGCCGCAGTGCGCCATGCAGTTCGCGCAGCGCGGGTCCTTGCCGCGGCCGTACTTGCTCCAGTCGGTCTCGTCGATCAGTTCCCGGTAGGTCGGCACGTACCCGTCGCTCATCAGATAGCAGGGGCGCTGCCAGCCGAAGAGGGAGTAATTCGGAATGGCCCAGGCCGTGCAGGGGAAATCGGCCTTGCCTTCCAGGAAGTCCAGGAAGAGCGGGGAGTGGTTGAGCCGCCAGCGCCGCCGGTTGCCGCCCGCGAAGGCCTTCTTGAAGAGTTCGCGGGTCTGTTCGACACCGAGGAAGTGCTCCTGGTCGGGAGCCTTTTCGTACGCGTAGGCGGGTGAGATCATCATCTCGTCCACCTGGAGGTCGTCATTGAGGTAGTTGAGCACCTCGATGATGGTCTGCGGGGTGTCGGTGTTGAAGAAGGTGGAGTTCGTGGTCACCCGGAACCCCCGCCGCTTCGCCTCCTTGATGGCCGCGACCGCTTCGTCGAACACGCCTTCCTTGGCCACCGACTCGTCGTGGCGTTCGCGCAGGCCGTCGATGTGCACGGCGAAGGCGAAATACGGGGACGGGGTGAAGTTCTCGATCTTCTTGCGGAGCAGCATCGCATTGGTGCAAAGGAAGACATACTTCCGCTTCGCCACCAACTGACGCACGATCTCGTGGATCTGCGGGTGCATCAAGGGCTCTCCGCCCGCGATGGAGACCATCGGGGCACCGGACTCCAGTACGGCGCCGACCGCCTGGGCCACCGGCATTCGCTGCTTGAGCACCCCGGCCGGGTGCTGGATCTTTCCGCACCCCTCACAGGCCAGGTTGCACGCGTAGAGCGGTTCCAGCTCGACGATCAGCGGGAACTTCTCGCGCTTGCGGAGCTTCTGTTCGAGAAGATAGGTCCCGACCCTGACGGTCTGGCGCAGCGGCATGGCCATCTGGCTCACCTCCTGGGGAGCAGCAAAGAACGGTGCCAGTCATAGAACGCGGGCAGTACGGCACGCAGTACGCGGAAGGCCGATATTCCACCGCGAACCGTGCCGATACGGACGAGCTCATGCTCCGGAGCGTCCACGATCACCCGTACGGCCGCAACCGGGCGGCCCGCGCCCGGCTCGACGCCGCCGCCGCGGGTCGCGGCAGCGGTCCAGAGGGTGGCCGCCGACTCCATGTCGACCCCGATGGCGCCGGTGGCGCGCAGTTGCGCGCGCTCCTGGCCCCGTACGACGTGGTCGGATCCGGTCAGTACGCCGATGTGCACGGTCCGGCCGGGCGCGGCCCGGGCCAGTGCCTCGGCGAGCAGGGCGGTACCGGCGCAGGCGACGGTTCCGCGCGGGTCCCGGGTCTCCTCGGCGACGATCAGGTCGCCTGGGCTCATGCCGGGCACCAGCCCGGCGCAGAATCCGGTGGCCAGGACGGCCGCGTCGCTCAGCCCCGGCTCGCCGAGCGCCCGGCCGACGGCCCGTTCGGCGGCGCGCGGGCCCATGCCGGTGCGCAGGACGGCGTACCCGGGCGGCGCGCCGCCGCGTGCACCGCGGCCTCCGCTGCGCAGGGCCGCCTGCTCGATGCGCAGCGCGCAGGCGACCAGCAGCGGGGCGGCGGGGCCGCTCCCGGGCGTCCCCATCAGGCCTCCTCGGCCGGGGCGGAGACGGCCGCGCCGTGCCGGCCGTCGGGGCCGAACGGTTCCCCGTACAGGTAGCGGCCGAGGGCGGTGAGCGGGAACACCTGCCGGTACAGGTGGTAGTTGATGGAGAAGTCCCAGGGGAAGCCGGTGCCCGTGAAGTACGGCTCGTCCCAGGAGCCGTCCTCCCGTTGCGTCCCGACCAGGTAGGCGATCCCCCGCTCGACGGACGCGGCGTCGCGCTCGCCCGCGGACAGCAGGGCCATCAGCGCCCAGGCGGTCTGCGAGGCGGTGGAGGCTCCCTTCCCGGCCCAGGACGGGTCCTGGTACGACCGCTGGTCCTCGCCCCACCCGCCGTCCTCGTTCTGTACGGATTCCAGCCAGCCCACGGCCCGCCGGATGGCAGGGTGCGCCGGGGCGATGCCCGCGGCCGTGAGCGCCGGTACCACCGAGCCGGTCCCGTATACGTAGTTGGTGCCCCAGCGGCCGAACCAAGCGCCGCCCGCCTCCTGTTCGGCGAGCAGCCAGGCGATGCCGCGGCGGGTGCGCGCGTCGCCCGCCCGGCCCTCGACGGCGAGCATCTCCACCACGTGGGCGGTGACGTCGGCGGAGGGCGGGTCGATGACCTCGCCGAAGTCGCAGAAGGGCAGCCTGTTCGGGAAGGGGCTGGTGTTGTCGGCGTCGAAAGCGCCCCAGGCGCCGTTCCTCGACTGCATCCCGAGGTTCCAGGACACCCCGCGGGCGATGGCCGCCTCGACGCGGGCCGGCTCGGGGTGCTTGATCCTGCGCAGCGCGAGGACCACCTCGGCGGTGTCGTCGATGTCGGGGTAGTTGTCGTTGTGGAACTCGAAGGCCCAGCCGCCCGGGGCCAGCCCGGGCCTGCGCACGGCCCAGTCGCCGCTGCGCACGATCTCCTCGCCGAGCATCCAGTCGGCGGCCTTCACCAGCGCCGGGTGGTCGGGGCGCAGGCCCGCGTCGGCGAGTGCGATGGCCGCCAGGCAGGTGTCCCAGACCGGGGACTGGCAGGCCTCGATCATGCGGGCGCCGTCCTCGCGCCATACGGCGAAGCGGTCCAGGGATTCCAGTCCGGCCCGCATCACGGGGTGGCGCAGGTCGTAGCCGAGCAGGTGCAGGGCGATGACGGAGTACACGGCGGGCGGCTGGATCCCGCCCCAGCAGCCGTCGTTCTCCTGGCGCTCGACGATCCAGCGGCCCGCCGCCGCCATCGCGGCCTTGCGCAGCCGGCGCGGGGCGAACCGCCGGTACACGTGCAGGGCCTTGTCCATCCGCTGGAACGCGCCGTCCCAACTGGCCATCGGGGCGAGCCGTTTGACGGGGTTCGGCACCCGGGCGTCGGTGTGCAGCTCGTCCAGGGCGAAGGGCGCCGGGCGCACCGGCCGCAGCGCGGAGACCACGGTGAGCGGGACGATGGTCTGGCGGGCCCAGCAGCCGAAGTCGTAGATGTTGAGCGGGACCCACGGCGGCAGGAAGACCAGCTCGGGCGGGAGTTCGGGCAGGTGGTCCCAGCTCCACCAGCCGAACAGCGCGAGCCAGATCCGGGTGAACACCCGGGCGGCGGCGATCCCCCCGCGGGATCTGATCCAGGCGGAGGCGCGCGCCATGTGCGGGGCGTCGGGGGCGTCGCCGGCCAGGCGCAGGGCGACGTACGCCTCGATGGTGGCGGACAGGTCGGAGGGGCCCTGGTGGAAGGTGGCCCAGGTGCCGTCGTCCTGCTGCTCGCCTCGGATGAACTGCGCGGCGGCGCGGGTGGTGGCCTCGTCCCCGATCCCGAGGAACTGCCTCAGCAGCAGGTCCTCGGCGTCCATGGTGACGTTGGTCTCCAGGTCGCCCTTCCACCACCCGGCCGCGTCCTGCCGGGCGAGCAGGTGCCGCGTGGCCCGCGCGGCGGCCTCCCTGGCCCCCTGCGGCAGGCCGGGGGCCGCGGGCGCCCCGGCCGGGTCCCGGTCCGGTGGGCCCGGGACCGTGTCCGCGGCCCGTACCGCGGTGTCCTCCGAGCCGGCGTCGCGGGCACCCGCACCCGCGCCGCCGTCGGTCGTCGCTGTCATGGCTTCCCCTTTACCTGCAGTGTCCTCTGCTGTCCTGGGGTCTGCCGTCGGCCGGTGCCGCTGTCAGAGTGCGGCGCCGGCCGGCGACTCGCGATTCATATACGGGCCCGGGTGGCGATCACCTCTTGCGCACGACGACGAAGTCGGCGAGGGCGACCAGCTGGTCGCGCACCCGCTGCGGCATGTTCACGTCGTCCAGCGCGCGGATCGCGATCGCGTGCTGGCGGCGCGCCTCGTCGGCGGTCCACTGGCGGCCGCCGGCCGCCTCGATGAGGGCGGCGCGGGCCGCGAACTCCTCCTCCGAGAAGTTCTCGAAGTCGTTGCTCTTGGCATCGGCGGCCAGGAGCTCCGCGAGCTCCTCGCACGCGGGTCCGCCGGCCGCGAGGGCGGCGACGACGGGCAGGGACTTCTTGCGCTGGCGCAGGTCGCTCCAGGTCTGCTTGCCGGTGGACTCGGGGTCGCCCCAGATACCGAGCAGGTCGTCCACGGCCTGGAAGGCGAGGCCGAGGTGGTAGCCGTACTCCTCCAGCTTGTCGGCCGTGCGGTCGTCCGCTCCGCCGAGCACGGCGCCGATGGAGACCGCGCAGGCGAGCAGGGCGCCGGTCTTGTTGCCCTCCATCTCCAGGCACTCCTCGACGCTGACGCGCTCGCGGTGCTCGTAGGAGATGTCCTGCGCCTGGCCGTCGATCAGCTTGCGGCTGGCGGTGGTCAGGCGGCGTGCCGCGCGGCCCGCCTCGACCGTGCCGAGTTCCAGCAGCACCTCGTTGGCGAGGGCGAACAGCGCGTCGCCGACCAGGATCGCGAGGGCCGGGCCGTGGACCTTCCACACCGTGTCGCGGTGGCGGCGCTGCTCGTCGCCGTCCATCAGGTCGTCGTGGAGCAGCGAGAAGTTGTGTACGAGCTCGACCGCGACGGCCCCGGGGATGCCGACCTCGGCAGCGGCGCCCGCGGCCTCGGCGGAGAGCAGGGCGAGGGCGGGGCGGACTGCCTTGCCGCCGTCGCCGTCCGCCGGGTTGCCGTGGGCGTCGATCCAGCCGAAGTGGTAGGCGGCGACGGTGTCCATGGGCGCGGCGAGCCGGTCCACGGCGGCGCGGAGCACGGGCGTGGACAGCGTGCGGCCGCGCTCCAGGAGGGCGAGCGTGTCCGCCTTCTCCACGCCCCCTGCGGATGTGCCCACACTGGCATCCGTGTTCTCGACAGCCGGATTCCCCGGGTTCACTGGCTCTCCTCTGGTTCCTGTACGTGCTGCGGTGCGTGCTCCCGCAGTTGTGCCGGTGGTGCTGGTGGTGGTGGTCATGCCGCCTCCTGCAGGGGGTTTTCGCGGGGACGGCCGAGCGTCGCGAGCGCTGCGTGCGCCGCGCTCAGTCCGCTGCGGACTGCGCTCTCCATGGTCGCGGGCCAACCGGTGGCGGTCCACGCACCGGCCAGGTAGAGCCCCGGCGTGTCGGTCCGGGCTCCGGGCCGGAGCCGGCCGACGCCGGGGGTGGGGGCGAAGGTCGCCGTGCGCTCCCGGGTGACGAAGAAGTCCCGTACCTTGGCGCCGCGGGCGGCGGGCAGCAGCCGCTCCAGCTCGGGCAGGTACTTCGCCCGCAGCACCGAGACGGGCTCGTCGATGTCGTCCTGGGCCACGGACTGCGACAGGGCCAGGTACTGGCCGCCGTCGGGGAGTCCGGAGGCCTCGGTGCGGTCGAAGACCCACTGCACCGGTGAGCCGAGCGCGGCGAAGAAGGGCTGCTTGAGCACCTTGCGGTCGTAGACGACGTGGACGTTGAGGATCGGCGCGGTGCCGATGTCGAGGAGCTTGTCCGGGTCGGCGAGCGCGCCGGGCGGGAGCAGTCCGTGGGCCTCGCGCTGCGGGACGGCGAGGACCACCGTGTCGGCGTCCAGCGCCTCGCTCTCGGTGTCGACGCGCCAACTACCCTCGTCCGTACGGGAGATGCAGGTGACACGGGTGCGCAGCTCGGTCCGTACGCCGGCCGCGTCGAGGGCCTTGCGGGCGAGGGTGTCGTGCAGGTCGCCGAGCGGGACACTGGCCCAGCCGATGTCGGCGGCGCCGTTCTCGGAGAGCAGGCCGGTCTTGAAGACCATGGCGGCCAGCCCCAGCGAGGACTGGTCGGCGGTGGCGTTGAGGGTGGCGATGCCGACGAGGTCCCAGAGCGCCTCGATGGCGCGCGGGGACTGGCCGTAGCGGCCCAGCCAGGTGGCGAAGTCCAGGCCGTCGAGGGCCGGGTCGGCGGGGTCGAGCCGGCGCAGCGCGACGGCGGCGCGCCCCACGCCCGCCCGTTCGGCGAGCGAGAGGTGCGGGTAGCGGGCCAGCGAGCCGGCCAGGTGCAGGGGTACGGGCAGGGCGCTGCGGCGCAGCCGTCCCAGGCGGGGTCCGCCGGGGTGGGCGACGTCGAGGACGGGTACGTCGAGCCGGTCCTGGAGGGGTGCGAGAGCGGCGCCGTCGACGCGGTCCAGGAACCACCGGTAGGCGGTGCAGCAGCGCAGGTACACGTGCTGGCCGTTGTCGATGGTCAGTTCGCCGCGCTTGAAGGAGAAGGCGAGGCCGCCGAGGCGCGGCCGCCCTTCGAGGAGGGTGACCCGGAGTCCGGCGTCGGCGAGTTCGAGTGCGGTGGTGACGCCGGCGAGGCCGCCGCCGACGACCACGGCGCGGTTGGCGGTCATGGCGGTCATTCGTCCTCCTCTGTCGCTGCCACAGACGCCGCGGCGCGGCGCGGGGTTGCCCGGCGCGGGGCCTGCGGGCGCGGGGCCTGCGGGCACGGACCCGCGCCGCTCGCCTGCGGGCCCGCCATCAGGCCCGCCTCCTGTTGCTCTGGCGCGAGACGGTCCGCGCGTCGAGGCCGGAGAGGCCGCGGACGGCGACGTACGCCTTCTCGTGCGTCGGCAGCGAGACCCGGCCGCGGAGCACCGCCTCGGGGTCGCGCTCGATGCGGTCCAGCAGGCGCCGGTAGATGCCCGCCATGGCGGCGACGCAGGCGCCGCTGCGCCGGTCGAGCATCGGGAGCAGCCGGTAGCCCTCGGCGAACAGCGCGCGGGCGCGCCGGACCTCGTGGTGGACGAGTCCGGCGAAGTCGGCGCCGGCCGGCATCCGGTCGCTGTGGAAGCCGTCGGAGCAGCCGAACTTGGCGAGGTCCTCGGCGGGCAGGTAGGTGCGGCCGTTGCCCGCGTCCTCCCGTACGTCCCGCAGGATGTTGGTCAGTTGCAGGGCGAGGCCGAGGGTGTCGGCGTACTCGCCGGCGCGGGCGGCGTCGGACGCGCCGGGGCCCGTGGTGTCCACCGTGCCGAACACCCCGAGCGAGAGCCGCCCGATGGCACCGGCCACGCAGCGGCAGTAGGTCCTGAGGTCGTCCCAGGTCTCGTAGGTCTCGCCACGCACGTCCATCAGGACGCCGTCGATGAGTTCGTCGAGCCCTTCGAGCGGGATCGGGAATCGGTTCGCGGCGTGCGCGAGGGCGACGGCGACCGGGTCGGTGTCGTCCTCGTCGATCTCCTCGGCCCGGATCCGGCCGAGCAGGGCGCGGGTCTCCTCCAGCCGGATCAGCTTCGCCTCGGGGGGCAGTGTGCCGTCGCCGATGTCGTCGACGCGCCGGGAGAAGGCGTACAGCGCCGACATCGCCTGCCGCTTGTCGGTGGGCAGCAGCCGGATGCCGTACGCGAAGTTGCGCGCCTGCGAGCCGGTGACGACCTCGCAGTAGCTGTAGGCCGCCAGTACCGGGGCGGACGGCGCAGACGGTGAAGACGGGTGGTTGGGGCCCTCCACGTTCGGGCTCACCCCTTTCTCGGCACGGTGCGAAGGACTGCGGCCACCTCGCGGACCAGTCCGCTCTTGGTGGGCTTGGGCGGGCCGGGCAGTACGTCGAAGCCGGCTGCGGTGACGGCGCGCAGGGCGGCGCGCCCGCCTCCCACGAATCCCGCGAGCAGCAGCCGGAGCCTGCCGTGCACGCTGCCCACGAGCGGGGTGCCTTCGTCCAGGAGGTCCCGTGCGCGCTGCGTTTCGAACGCGACGAGAGAGCGTACGGATGCGCCGGCGCTCGGGGCCTTGAGGTCGGTCTCGGCCACGAGGAAGCGCCGCATGTCCTCGGCGGGGAGGTAGATCCGGTCCCGTCCGAGGTCCTCGGCGACGTCCTGGAGGTGTTCGGCGATCTGCAGCGCGGTGCAGACGGCGTCGGAGCGGCGGACGCGCTCGGGGGTGCTGGTGCCGGTGAGGGACAGCACGAGCCGGCCGACGGGGTTCGCGGAGAGCTCGCAGTAGCCGAGGAGGTCCCCGTACGTCTCGTAGCGCGCGACCCGCTGGTCCTGGCGGTTGGCTTCGATGAGTCCGAGGAAGGGCTCGGGGGTCAGCGCGTGGGTGCGCACGACGGGCTGGAGGGCCAGCAGGAGCGGGTGGCGCGGCGGGCCGTCCGTTCCTCCGAACACGCGCAGCAGGTCGGCCTCGAAGGCGTCGAGCATGGCGAGCCGGTCGTCCACGGCGGCGGGGTCGAGCCCGAGGAGGACGGCGTCGCGCCCGCCGGGGGCGAGGTCGCCGTCGCCGATGTCGTCGACGAGGCGGGCGTACCCGTAGACGGCCATGAGGCCCTCGCGCCAGGCGCGGGGAAGGAAGGCGGGGGCGACGGGGAAGTTCTCCGACGCGGCCTTGTCCAGGGTGGCGCGTGCGTGGCCGGTGTCGGACCGGGGGCTGATGCCGTGCCCCGCGGTCACCGCCCGCCGCCCGGGGCGGGGACGGCCGTCGTGCTTGGGGGCCGGAGAATTCCCGTAGCCATTGCCGTCACATCTCCCGTTCTACACTGCCGACCCAATACATCCCATTTCGGACACGCCGCCGGACTTTCCCCGGGATACCCCAGGCCATTCACCTGTGGGGAATCGTCCCCTCTTGCCTCGATTCAGGACTCGCTCCAGCTTACGCTGTACAACGCCGGGGAGGCTCAACGGGTATTCGGTCGGCTACCTGATGTCGTGCGGTCGAATGGGGACCCCGGCAGCGACGCCCCGGCACTCCCTTTGCCCCCGCACGCCGAGGCCCCCGCCGCGCGGAGCGGCGGGGGCCTGCGGTGGTGCGATCAGTGGCTGGTCGCCTTCTCGTATGCCGAGACGACTTCCTCCGTGGGGCCGTCCATGAGGAGTTCGCCCCGCTCCAGCCACAGCACCCGGCTACAGGTGTCGCGGATGGAGTTGTTGTTGTGGCTCACCAGGAAGACCGTGCCGGCCTTCTCCCGCAGTTCGCGGATGCGGTTCTCCGAGCGGACCTGGAACTTGCGGTCACCGGTGGCCAGCGCCTCGTCGATCATCAGGACGTCGTGGTCCTTGGCCGCCGCGATGGAGAAGCGCAGACGTGCGGCCATGCCGGAGGAGTAGGTGCGCATCGGAAGGGAGATGAAATCGCCCTTCTCGTTGATCCCCGAGAAGTCGACGATGTCCTCGTAGCGCTCCTTGATCTGCTCGCGGGTCATACCCATCGCGAGACCGCCGAGGACCACGTTGCGCTCGCCGGTGAGGTCGTTCATCAGTGCGGCGTTGACGCCCAGCAGCGAGGGCTGGCCGTCGGTGTAGACCTTGCCGGACTCGCAGGGCAGCAGACCCGCGATGGCCCGCAGCAGGGTGGACTTGCCGGAGCCGTTGGAGCCGATGAGGCCGATGGCCTCGCCCCGGTACGCCGTGAAGGAGACGCCGCGCACGGCGTGGACCCGGCGGACGCCCGGCGCGTCGCCCTTGCCGCGGCGAAGTATCTTGCTCAGCGCCGCGGTGGCGCTGCCCTTGCCGGAGCTGCCGGTGTTGACGCGGTAGACGATGTGTACCTCGTCGGCGATGACGGTGGGGACGTTCCCCTTGACGATCTCAGCCACGGCCGTAACGCTCCTCAGCCTTCCAGAAGTACACGAATCCGCCGAAGCCGATCAGGACGGCCCAGCCGACCGCGAAGGCCCAGACGTGCGGCGGCAGGTTGTCGCGGCCGTAGTCGTCGATCAGGGCGAAGCGGACCAGGTCCATGTAGATCGCCGCGGGGTTCCACTGGAGGACGTCCGCGATCCACGCCGGCTTGTCCTTCAGCATCTCACTGATCGAGAACATGACGCCGGACGCGTACATCCACGTACGGGTCAGGAAGGGCATCAGCTGCGCGAGGTCGGGGGTCTTGGACCCCATGCGCGCGAAGACCAGGGCGAGGCCGGTGTTGAAGACGAACTGGAGCGCCAGGGTCGGGATGACCAGCAGCCACGACAGCCGCGGGTAGTTCCCGAACCCGACCGCGACGACCACCACGACGATCATCGAGTACAGCAGCTGCTGGAGCTGCTGCATCGAGAAGGAGATCGGCAGCGAGGCGCGCGGGAAGTGCAGCGCGCGGACCAGGCCGAGGTTGGTCGGGATGGCCCGGACGCCCGCCATCAGCGAGTTCTGGGTGAAGGTGAAGACGAAGATGCCCATCACCAGGAAGGGGATGTAGACCCCCTTCTCCATGCCCCGGCCCGCGTTCAGGATGAGGCCGAAGATCAGGTAGTAGACGAGCGCGTTCAGCAGGGGGGTCGCCACCTGCCAGATCTGGCCGAGCTTCGCCTGGCTGTACTGCGCGACCAGCTTGGCCCGGGAGAAGGCCATGATGAAGTGGCGCCGGCCCCACAGCTGCCGCACGTAGCCGCCGAGGCTGGGCCGCGCGCCGCTGACGGACAGGCCGTACTTCCTGGCGAGCTCAGCGGCGCTGAGCCCCGCGTCTTCGGACGGCGGCCTGCTCGTGGCGAGGGCGCCGTCGTGGGTTGTGTCACTCACAAGTTGAAACTTTCCGTCTTCAAGATGCGGCAGAAGGGGCATCGGGCCTGGGGCACGCGCCCGCGATCGGGCTCATGTTCCCAGACCCGAGCTTGTCAGATGACAGGTGGTCGGCCGAGCCGGGTCAGTCGCCAGACCGTACGCCACTTCATGGGGTGCCTGGGACCACAGGGGGTGGTCCAGCCCTCCTTGAACCCGCCGAACCACGCCTTGAGCGCGGGCGCCGACGGCCGCCGCGCGAGCGTCAGCAGGAGCCACACGCCCACGTAGACCGGGACGAGCGGGGCGGGCAGGTTGCGGCGGGCGAGCCACACCCGGTTGCGGGCCACCATACGGTGGTACACCGCGTGCCGCGAAGGCGCGGTCGTGGGGTGCAGCAGGACCATGTCCGCCCGGTAGTCGATCTGCCAGCCGGCATCGAGCGCCCGCCAGGCCAGGTCGGTCTCCTCGTGGGCGTAGAAGAACTCGCCGGGCAGGTCTCCGACCTGCTCGAACACCTTCGTGCGGACGGCATTGGCGCCGCCCAGGAAGGTGGTCACGCGCGAGGAGCGCATCGGGTCGGAGGCGCGCAGCCGGGGCACGTGCCGGCGCTGGGTCTCGCCGGTGTCCGGATCGGCGATCCGGAAGCTGACGATCCCGAGCTCCGGGTCCTCGGTGAAGGCCTGCCGGCACAGCTCGGCGGTGTCGGTCCGCTCCAGCAGCCCGTCGTCGTCGAGGAAGAGCAGGGCGTCCACCTCGCGGCCGCCGGGGCCGAAGGCCTCGATGCCCACGTTGCGGCCGCCGGGGATGCCCAGGTTCTCGGGGAGGTCGACCGTACGGACTCCCGCGGGCAGGTCCGCCAGCCCGCTCACCTGCACGCCCTGGCCCACGACGACGACCTCGACCGGGTCGCCCTCCTGGCGGGCCACCGAGTCGAGCAGCGCCTTGAGCTCGTCGGGCCGGTTGCCCATGGTGATGATCACGGCGCCCAGCCGCATCGGCGAGGTCACTTGAGCCTGCTGGAGGCCAGGATCGACACCAGGTGCAGCAGCGTCTGGAGCAGCGCGATGCCGGCCAGTACCGCCACGCCGAGCCGGGAGAAGTACAGGTCGCCCCGGACCTGGTCCAGCACGGCCAGGAGCAGGATGAGCAGGGACGCCTCGATGCCGAGGACGAGGCGGTGGAACTTCAGCGCGGCGGCGGCCCTGCGGGCGAGCGCCATGCCGGACGAGCGCGGCTCGGCCGCCGCGTCCTTGACCACCGGCTTGCCGGCCTGGTGGCGGGCGACGCCGACCAGGTCGGTCTCGGCCTTGATCAGGATCGCGCCGAGGGCCGCGAGGGTGCCGAGGAAGGCCCACAGCCAGTCGACGCGTCCGCCGCCCCACAGGTCGGCGGCGCGCAGGCCGAAACCGACCAGGACGGCCGCGTCGCAGAGGTACGCGCCGACGCGGTCGAGGTAGACGCCGGAGAGGGAGAACTGCTTCTTCCAGCGGGCGACCTCCCCGTCGACGCAGTCGAGCAGCAGGTACATCTGGACGGCCACCACGCCGAGGACGGCGCCCCAGACGCCCGGCACCAGCAGGGCCGGGAGGGCGAGGACGCCGGCGAGGGTCATCACGTAGGTCAGCTGGTTCGGCGTGACCTTGGTGGTGACCAGGAGGCGGGTGATGCGCAGGGAGATCTCGCGCATGTAGAGGCGCCCGCCCCAGTGCTCGCCGCTGACCCGGTCCTTCACGCCCGCAGGGTGAACGACGGGCCGGAGTTCAGCTACGGATGGTCTGGACATAGTCGGCGTAAGCGTCCCTGATCTCGGCTGCGGACAGGTTGAGGTGCTCCAGGATGGTGAAGCGTCCCGGACGGGTCTGGGGTGCGTACTCGACGGCCGCGACGAACTCGTCCACGCTGAACCCGATCTCCTCGGGCAGCACGGGCAGCCCGTGGCCGCGCAGCACCTGGACGAAGAGTCCGGACTGCTCGGCGGCTCCGCGCAGGTGCATCGCGAAGGCGGCGCCGATGCCGACCTGCTCGCCGTGGAGCGCGGAGCGCCCCGGGTAGAGCAGGTCGAAGGCGTGGCTGATCTCGTGGCAGGCGCCGGACGACGGGCGGGAGTCCCCGCTGATCGACATGGCGATGCCGGAGAGCACGAGCGCCTCGGAGAGCACGGTGAGGAACTCGTCGTCGCCACAGCCGCCGGGGTGGCGCAGCACCGACTCGCCGGCGGTACGGGCCATGGCGGCGGCCAGGCCGTCGACGGGCTCGCCGGTGAGGCGGTGCGAGAGCTCCCAGTCGGCGATGGCCGAGATGTTGGAGATCGCATCGCCGATCCCGGCGCGGATGAACCGCACCGGGGCTTCCTTGATGACGTCGAGGTCGATCACCATGGCGATCGGCGTGGGGACACCGTAGGAACCCCGGCCGTTGTCGTTGTCCAGGATGGAAACCGGCGAGCAGATGCCGTCGTGGGAGAGGTTGGTGGCGACGGCCACCATGGGCAGCCCGACCCGCGCCGCGGCGTACTTCGCCACGTCGATGATCTTGCCGCCGCCCAGGCCGACCACGGCGTCGTAGCGGCGGCCCTTTATGTCGTCGGCCAGCTTGACCGCGGAGTCGATGGTGCCGTCGACGACCGGGTACCAGTCGGCGTGCGGCAGCACGGGCTCCAGCTTGGCGCGCAGCGCCACGCCGGAGCCGCCGCTGATCGCGATCGCGAGCTTGCCGGACGCGGAGATCCGCTGGTCGGCCAGGACGCCGGCCAGGTCGTCCATGGCGCCGCGACTGATGTCGACGACGACCGGCGAGGGGATGAGCCGCGTCAGTACTGGCATGCGATCGTCCGGCCCTTGGCGAGGTCGTCGTGGTTGTCGATCTCGACCCACTTGACGTCGCCGATGGGAGCCACGTCGACCGTGAAGCCGCGGCCCACCAGCTCCTGGTAGCCGTCCTCGTAGTAGAGGTCGGGGTCGCGCTCGAAGGTGGTCTTCAGCGCGTCGGCGAGTTCGACGGCCGCCTCGGCCTCGATGAGGGTGACGCCGATGTACTCGCCGGTGGCGGAAGCCGGGTCCATCAGCTTGGTGATCTTCTGGACGCCCTTCCCCTCGGCCGTGATGACCTTCATCTCCTCGTCGGCCAGGTGCTTGACCGTGTCGAGGGCGAGGATGATCTTCTGGCCGTTGCCGCGGGCGGCGAGGAGGGTCTCCTCGACGGAGACCGGGTGGACGGTGTCGCCGTTGGCGAGGATCACGCCCTGCTTCAGGACCTCACGCGCGCACCACAGGGAGTAGGCGTTGTTCCACTCCTCCGCCTTGTCGTTGTCGATCAGCGTGATCTTGACGCCGTACTTGGCCTCCAGGGCCTCCCGGCGCTCGTAGACGGCTTCCTTGCGGTAGCCGACGACGATCGCGACCTCGGTGAGGCCGACGGCGGCGAAGTTGCCGAGCGTCAGGTCGAGGACCGTGATGCTCTCCTCGGCGCCTTCGGGGCCGACGGGCACGAGGGCCTTGGGCAGGGTGTCGGTGTAGGGACGCAGTCGGCGTCCGGCACCGGCAGCGAGTACAAGGCCGATCATGCTGGTTCTCCTTCGTCATGTACGGCGGGTGCTCCGGAGGAGACCCAGAAGCGGATGCTCTCCACGAGCACCACGAGTGCCACGAACACGGCCACGGCCGTGAGCGCGACGGGGAAGTCCGCTGCGCGCGTCGCGAGGACGGCGGCCAGGCCCACGGTCAGCAGGACCCGGCCCTCATGGCCGCCGATCGTCCGCACCAGCCAGTGCGGGGGCGCGCCGGTACCGCCACGGATGCGGTACACCGTGTCGTAGTGATGGTACGCAACCGCCGCGACCAGTCCGAATGCCGCCGGAAGGGCTCCGGGTACGTCCGCCTTGGCGGCCAGGACCAGCACGGTGCCGTACTCGGCGGCCCGGAACAGCGGGGGCAGCAGCCAGTCCAGGGGCGCCTTCAGCGGCTGCGCCACGGCGGCTCCGGCGGCCAGCACGTACACGCCGGCGAAGACGAGCAGCCAGGGCTCGCCGAACGGCATCGTGTACGCGGCGGCGAGCAGCGCGACCACGGCGCCCGCCCCGCCCGCCATGAACGCGGGCGCGGTGTAGGAGGGCAGCCTGCGCAGGGCCCCGGCGATCATCTCGCCCAGCGGGCCGGTGTCGGCCAGGTCGGCGAGTGCGCGGGCGGCCCGGTCGGTACGGGCGGCCCGGCGGGTCAGCGAGCGCAGGACCCGGCCGGCGGTGGTGTACAGGGCGCCGAAGGCGCAGCCGACGAGCAGGGCGTAGAAGACGGTCCGCGGGGTGGTGACGGCGGTGAGCACAGCGATCATCGCCCAGCGCTCACCGATCGGGAGGATGATCATCCGGCGGACCCAGACCGTCCAGCCGACGCTGTCGAGCCGGTCGGAGAGGGCCGCGGTGGGGCTGGTGTTCGCCGTGGCGTCGTGGTTGGCCTCGTTGAAGGCGAAGTCGACGACGTGCCGGCAGGTCATCAGGACCATCGAGCCGAGCGCGAGGGCCCAGACGTCATCGCCGTTCCTGGCCGCCCCGAGCGCGAGGCCCGCGTAGAAGGAGTACTCCTTCGCGCGGTCGAAGGTCGCGTCGAGCCAGGCACCCATCGTCGAGTACTGGAGCGAGTAGCGGGCGAGCTGCCCGTCGGTGCAGTCAAGGACGAAGGAGACGAGCAGGAGCACGCCGGCCGCGACGTAGCCCCAGCGCTCGCCGGTGGCCGCGCAGCCGGCCGCGATCAGCGCGGTGAGCAGCGAGGCGGTGGTCACCTGGTTCGGGGTCAGACCGCGGCGCGCGCACCAGCGGGCGATGTAGCGCGAGTACGGGCTGATGAAGAAGGTGGTGAAGAACCCGTCGCGGGACTTGACGGCGGTGCGCAGCCGGACGGCCTCGTCGTCGACGGCGGCGACGGCGGCGACGGCCGCGTCGCGCTCCTCGGCGGAGGCGGGTACGGCGGCGACGAGCGTGCCGAGCTCGGGGCGCTGGACGGTGGTCCCGGCGGCCTCGACGGCGGCGGCGAGCCGGTCGGCGTACGGGCCGGCGCCCACGGGCGTGAGCGCGGCGGCCTTGTCGAGGGCCGCGCGGGCGCCCGGCTGGACGGCGAGGGCCCCGGTGACGGCGCAGGCGTCGAACCGCGGGTCGGTCAGGGCGAGCCGGAGCGCGTGCACGTGCCCGACGAACTCGCTGTCCACGAGGGCCACCCGCTGATCGGCGGGTACGGCGGCCAGCGCGGCGGCGGTGTCATCGGGGGCGGTGGCGCTGCGGACGTCGAATCCGAGGGAGCGCAGCTCGTCGGCGAGCGGTGATCCGGGGACCGGCAGGCCGGTGAGGATGACGGTCGGCAGACGAACTCACTCCTTGTGACGAACACGGGACGGCCGCCTCTGGGGCGGCGGCTCGTCGGCAGAGGCTATCGGATGAACGGAAGCAGCCGTTCATCACCTGTTTACGCCCTGATAAGCCGAATATTCCGGGCCCCGGGCCAGGCCTGATCATCATTGACGATCACGGCGCCGTACCACAAACGGCGTGGATGTTAGGGTGGACACGCCCCTGATCGTGTCGAATGGAATGAGGTGGGTTGATGACCGTCGTAGTGGTCGCGGCCATGCGCAGCGAACTCCGGTGCATCTCCCATTCCTTCCGGGCGTCCGGCCAGGTCTGATCAGCGCTTCCACGCGCCGAGACACCTCGTCGGCCGGAGCCCCCTTTCAAGGGTTCACGTTGACCGACTTCACCTTCAGTCCCTTCATGCAGGCCTTCTACGCGTTGCACCGCGGGCTGCCCCGACAGGCTCCCGGGTCCGACGCGAGCACCCGCCGCCTGCTGTCCCTGTGCGGACCGCTGCCCGAGCGGCCGCGCGTCCTCGACCTGGGCTGCGGTCCGGGCCGCAGCGCACTGCTGCTCGCCGCCGAGGCGGGCGGGGGCGCGCACGTCACCGCCGTCGACGTCTACGACGGCTTCCTCGAAGAGCTCCGCGAGGCCGCCGGTGCCCGCGGGCTCGGCGACCGCGTCCGCACCGTCAAGGCGGACATGGGCGCACTCCCCTATGAGGATGGTTCCTTCGACCTGATCTGGGCCGAGGGCTCCGCCTACATCCTCGGCTTCGGCGCCGCGCTCGCGCGGTGGAAGCGGCTGCTCGCTCCCGGCGGCACCCTGGTGCTGACCGAGTGCGAGTGGACCGTGGAGGAGCCGTCCGCCGGGGTCCGGGCCTTCTGGGACCCCCAGTGCCCGCTGCGTTCCACCGCCCGCAACCTCGCGGCCGCCCAGGCCGCCGGGTACCGGGTGCTGGGCGTGCACCACCTGCCCGACTCCGACTGGGGCGAGTACTACGGCCCGCTCGCCGAGCGGGTGGCCGCGAACGCGGAGCCCGGCCCGGGCGCGGACCCGGCGGCGGCCGCCGCGCTGGCTTCCGTACGCGAGGAGCTCGACGTACGGGAGCGGTACGGGCACGAGTACGGGTACACCGGCTTCGTCCTGCGCCCGGTGAGCGCCGGGGACGGGGGCGCCTGGGCGGCCCGGCCGGAGACGCCGGCCGACGTCGCCGCGGTACGGGGCGTCAACCTGGCGGCGTTCGAGACCCCGCTGGAGGCGGATCTCGTGGACGCGCTGCGGACCGACGGCGCATGGCTGCCGGGGCTGTCGTACGTGGCCGAGGGCCCGGACGGGTCGGTGGCGGCGCACGCCCTGCTGACCCGCTGCGAGGTCGACGGGGCACCGGCGCTCGCGCTCGCTCCGGTGGCGGCCGATCCCGCGCGCCAGCGCTCGGGCGCGGGCAGCGCCGTCGTACGGGCGCTGCTCGCGGCGGCCAAGGAGCGCGGGGAGTCGCTGGTCCTGGTGCTGGGGCACCCGGAGTACTACGCGCGGTTCGGGTTCGTGCCGGCTTCGCGCTTCGGGATCCGGGCGCCCTTCGAGGTGCCCGACGAGGCGATGATGGCGCTGGTCCTGGACGATTCCGTGCCGGTCGCGGCGGGCACCATCAAGTATCCGGCCCCGTTCGGGATCTGATCGCGCCGTAGCCCGGCGGTCTGCCCCCCGTCGCTTATCACGCGACGGGGGGCAGACATGCGCGGATCACCGAAGTGGGGACAAGCCGCTTTTGTACGGCAGACTGAAGGCCGAAGTCCGAAGCGAAGGATGGGTATGCCGACCACACCAGCCACCGCCGCGAACAGCGCGTCCAACGGCACCGGCACTCAAGAATCGATCATGCTCGAACTGGTCGACGAGTCCGGCAACACCATCGGCACGGCGGAGAAGCTCTCCGCCCATCAGGCGCCCGGTCTGCTGCACCGGGCGTTCTCCGTGTTCCTCTTCGACGAGCAGGGCCGTCTGCTGCTCCAGCAGCGGGCTCTGGGGAAGTACCACTCCCCCGGCGTCTGGTCGAACACCTGTTGCGGTCACCCCTACCCCGGGGAGTCGCCGTTCGCGGCCGCCGCCCGGCGGACCCACGAGGAGCTGGGGCTGTCGCCCTCGCTGCTGGCCGAGGCCGGCACGGTCCGCTACAACCACCCGGACCCCGCTTCGGGTCTGGTCGAGCAGGAGTACAACCACCTGTTCGTGGGACTCGCGCAGGCAGCTCTGCGCCCGGATCCCGAGGAGGTCGGCGACACGGCGTTCGTCACCGCGGAGGAGCTGGCGAAGAGGCACGCCGAGGCGCCGTTCTCGGCCTGGTTCATGACCGTTCTGGACGCGGCACGGCCCGCGATCCGCGAGCTGACCGGCGAGGCCGCGGGCTGGTAGGCCGTACGGGGACCGGCCGTACGCCGTCGTGCGCGGCCGTTCGGGGACCGGCCGTACGGTGATCCGCCGTACGGTGATCAGCCGGCCGGGGTCGGCGCGGCGAGCGGCAGGGCCGCCCAGATGACCTTGCCGCCCGTGGAGGTGTGCTCGACGTCGCAGACCCCGCCGGACTCCAGCGTGATCTCCCGGACCAGGAGCAGGCCCCGGCCGCCGGTCTGGCCGAAATCCGCCTCCAGCGCCTTGGGGCGGTACGGGTGGTTGTCCTCGACGGCCACCCGTACCCACTCCCGGCCGATGGCGACCTCGACGGCGACCTCCGGCGAGAGCAGGGCCGCGTGCCGGACGGAGTTCGTCACCAGTTCGGAGACGATCAGCAGCAGGGAGTACACCAGGTCCTGATGGGCCGGCACCCCCTGGCGCCCCAGCAGGTCGCGGACCGCACGGCGGGCCTGCGGAACGGATTCTTCTACCGCGGGAGCGGTGAACCGCCACACTCCCTCGTATGCGAGTGGGGCGGCCGGAGCCTCCGGCTCGTCCGCCTCGACTGGCGGGACACTCCCGCTGACGTCCATTTCCCGGCCCCCGTCTTCACGCTCGATCGTCTCCACGCGACAAGAGTGGGGAACAGCCTGGTGCGGGCCGGACCGCTGACCATAAGTCAGCGCCAATCGGACACTTTCTGACCACTGGCGTATGACGGAGTCAGTTGTTGGACCGTTCCTGATCTTCTGGCAGCCGCTTCTCGGCCGCCTCGCGCGCCCCGGCCGCCGCGTCCTGCGCCGTCGGCGCCCCCTCCGGCGGGGTGTCTTCCCTGACCAAGCCCAGGATGCGGCGGGCGCCCATGCCCAGGGCCACCAGGCTCAGCCCGTCGAACAGCAGGGCGAGCGAGAAGAAGGTTCCGATCACGTACAGACTGCTGCCGGGCCAGTTGGAGAGGATCAGCAGGCCCAGCAGGATGCCGAAGGCGCCCTGGACGAGGGTCAGGCCGAAGTTCGCACCGCGCACGACGAGCCCGCCGGCCAGCCTGAACACCCCGCCGGTGAGGAAGAGCAGCGCCGCGAACATGGTCAGCGCCTCGGCGCTCGCCTCGGGGCGGCGCAGGATCACGAAACCGGCCGCGATGTTGATGGCCGCGACGATGACCGCGAGCCAGAAGTAGTTGCTCTTGCGGGACTGCACGGCCTGCAACAGCCCGACCACACCACCCGCCAGCAGCAGCCAGCCGAAGAGGAACATCGAGGTCAGCGTGGCGACGCCGGTGTAGACCAGCCCCACCAGACCCGCGATCACCAGCAGGACACCCAGCAGGGCCAGCACGCCGAAGCTGCGGCTGACCTCTTTCCTGTCCTTGCCCTCGGTACGGTCTGCACGGTCTGCGCCCATGGGCGTGCCACCTCCTCGCACCCCCCGGACGGACTCCCTTGATCATAGGTACGACCGCCCGGGATAGCATCCGGCGCATGGACGCAGCCGCAACCGCAACCCTCCTGCACTCGGTGGCCGACGGGGTCGCCACCGTCGTGATCTCCCATCCCGCCAAGCGCAACGCCATGACCGCGGCGATGTGGAAGCGCCTGCCGGAGCTGCTGGAAGGGTTCGCGGCCGATCCCGCCGTACGGGTGCTGGTGCTGACCGGGGACGGCGGTACCTTCTGCGCGGGCGCGGACATCTCCGCCATCACCGGGGACGAGGACCAGCAGGCCCTGGCCGTGGCGGCGGAGGAGGCCCTGGCGGCCTTCGCCAAGCCCACGGTGGCGGCCGTCCGCGGCTTCTGCGTGGGCGGCGGCAGCCAGCTCGCGGCCGCCTGCGACCTCCGCTTCGCCGAGGAGGGCGCCTCGTTCGGGATCACACCGGCGCGGCTGGGCATCGTGTACGCGGCCTCGTCCACCCGGCGGTTGACGGACCTGGTCGGCCCGGCGGTCGCCAAGTACCTGCTGTTCTCGGCGGAGTTGATCGACGCCGAGCACGCCCTGCGGGCCGGATTCCTCAACGAGCTGCTGCCCGCCGGTCAACTGGACAAGCGCGTACGGGAGTTCACCCGGATCCTGACCACCCGATCCCAGCTGACCCAGGCGGCGGCCAAGGAGTTCGCGGACGGGCGGACCGACCGGGACGCCCACTGGGCGGCGCAGGCGGCCGGCAGCGGCGACACCGCCGAGGGTGTCGCCGCGTTCCTGGAGCGCCGCGCCCCGGAGTTCACCTGGACCGCCGGGCGGTCCGGTCCTACTTCAGGATGAAGCGGCTCTTGGACCGCCATTCCTCGACCAGGTCGGCCGGGGCCTTCTCGGGAGAGCCCGCGTCGTAGGGCGGCTGGGGGTCGTACTCGGTCAGCAGCTGGACCGACTGGGCCAGCCGGTCCCCGCCGATCCGGCCCAGCAGGGCCAGACCCATGTCGATGCCGGAGGACACCCCGGCGGCCGTCACGTACTTGCCGTCGAAGACGACGCGGTCGCCGGTGGGGCGGGCCCCGTACGCCGGGAGCTGGTCGAGGGCGAGCCAGTGCGAGGTGGCGCGGCGGCCCTCCAGAAGCCCGGCGGCGGCCAGCAGCAGCGAGCCGGTGCACACCGAGGTGGTCCACGCGCTGGTGGCGTCGGCCGTCCGCAGCCAGTCGAGCAGGACCGCGTTCTCCATCTGGTCGCTCTGCCCGGGGCCGCCGGGGACCAGGACGATGTCGGGGTTCGGCACGTCGGCGAGGGTCTTGTCCGCCATCAGCGCGAGCGAGCCCGAGTCGTTGCGCACGGGTCCGGGCCGCTCGGCCACGAAGACGGTCTCGGCCCCCGGGAGCCGGCCCAGGGTCTCGAAGGGGCCGACGGCGTCGAGTGCGGTGAAACGGTCGAAGAGCAGGATGGCGATCTGCATGGCTCCTCCGGAGCGGTAGACGGTTCGGTCATCGGGTTCTACAGGGGTTGGGGCCGGCCGCCGAAGCGGCGCCGGTACTCCGCCGGGGACTGGCCCAGGGTCTTCACGAAGGCCCGGCGCAGCGCCTCCGGCGTCCCGTAGCCGCAGGCGCGGGAGATCTGGGCCACCCCCTCGGTGCTGTCCTCCAGCAGCCGCCGCGCGTGCTCCACCCGCACCCGCTCGACGTACCGCCCGGGCGTCACCCCGGTCTCCGCCTGGAAGGCGCGGGCGAAGTGGCGCGGGGAGAGCCGGGCCCGGGCCGCGAGCGCCTCCACGCCGAGGTCCCCGCCCGGGTGCTCGGTGATCCACTGCTGGACGTCCCGCAGCGGCTCCCGCCGGGCGGTCTGCGCGGCGAGCTGCGCGCTGAACTGGGCCTGGTTCCCGGGCCGCCGCAGGAAGACCACCAGGTGCCGGGCGATCGTCAGTGCGAGGTCCCGGCCGTGGTCCTCCTCGACCAGGGCCAGGGCGAGGTCGATCCCCGCCGTCACCCCGGCCGAGGTGCTGACCGGTCCGTCCCGTACGTAGATGGGGTCCGGTTCCACCTCGACGGCCGGGTAGTCCCGGGCCATCCGCTCGCACGCGTTCCAGTGCGTCGTGGCTCGCCGGCCGTCCAGCAGTCCCGCCTCGGCCAGCAGCAGGCTCCCCGTGCACACCGACACCAGCCGCTCCGCACCGGCCCCGTGGGCGCGCAGCCAGTCGGTGAGCCGCGGCGCGATGTCGGCCGTGTACCGGCCGCCGGGCACCAGCAGGGTGGTCCCGGCACCCGGGCGCTCGCCCGCCAGGTCCCCGTCCGGCACCAGCGTCAGCCCGCTGTGCGTGCGGACCGGCGCCCCGCCGAGGGAGACCGTCCGGATCGCGTAGCCGGTGGAGCCCAAGGCCCGGGCGGCGCCCGCGAACACCTCCACCGGTCCGGTGACGTCCAGGCTCTGCACCCCGTCGTAGAGGACGACGAGCACGTTTCGCTGCTGCATGACCTCATCCTGTGACGCGCGGCCGATGGCTGCAATGACGTGCATCCCACCTATCCGGCCATGCTCCCGGGCTCCGGGGAGCACGGCCGCGCGGATAGGATCGGCAGATCATGACTGCAACCCTCGTCGCCAAGAACCTCACCGCCGCGCACGGTGAGCGCACCCTCTTCGCCGATCTCGACCTCGTCGTCGCGCCCGGCGACGTCATCGGCCTCGTCGGCGTCAATGGCGCCGGGAAGTCCACCCTGCTGCGGATGCTCGCCGGGCTGGACACCCCCGAGACCGGTGAGCTCCGGCTCTCCCCGCCCACCGCCGCCGTCGGCCACCTCCCGCAGGAGCCGGAGCGCCGCCCCGGCGAGTCGGTACGGGAGTTCCTGGCGCGGCGCACCGGGGTGGCCGCCGCGCAGGCGGAGCTCGACGAGGCGACACAGGGCCTGGTGGACGGCACCCCGGGTGCGGACGACGCGTACGCGGACGCCCTCGACCGGTGGCTGAACCTGGGCGGCGCCGACCTCGACGAGCGGGCCCAGGAGGTCGCCGACGACCTCGGGCTGGCCGTCGGACTGGACCTGCCGATGGCGGCGCTCTCGGGCGGCCAGGCCGCGCGGGCCGGCCTCGCCTCCCTGCTGCTGTCGCGCTACGACGTGTTCCTGCTCGACGAGCCCACCAACGACCTGGACCTCGACGGTCTGGAGCGGCTGGAGCAGTTCGTGAAGGGGCTGCGCGCGGGCACGGTGGTCATCAGCCACGACCGCGAGTTCCTCACGCGCACGGTCACCAAGGTCCTCGAACTCGACCTGGCCCAGCAGCAGATCAACCTCTACGGCGGCGGCTACGACTCCTACCTGGAGGAGCGCGAGCGCGCCCGCAACCACGCCCGCGAGGAGTACGAGGAGTACGCGGGCAAGAAGTCCGCCCTGGAGGGCCGGGCCCAGATGCAGCGCAACTGGATGGACAAGGGCGTGCGCAACGCCCGCCGCAAGTCGAGCGACAACGACAAGATCGGCAAGAACCTGCGCGGCGAGTCGAGCGAGAAGCAGGCCGCCAAGGCCCGCCAGACACAGCGCGCGATCGAGCGGCTGGAGGTCGTCGACGAGCCGCGCAAGGAGTGGGAGCTGCGCATGGAGATCGCGGCGGCCCCGCGCTCCGGCTCGGTCGTCGCCACGCTGCGCGAAGCGGAGGTCCGGCGCGGGGACTTCGGCTTCGGCCCGGCCAGTCTGCAGATCGACTGGGCGGACCGCGTCGCGATCACCGGGGCCAACGGCGCCGGCAAGTCCACGCTGCTGGCCGTACTGCTCGGCCGGCTGGCCCCGGACTCCGGCTCCGCCACGCTCGGCTCCGGCGTGCTGGTGGGCGAAGTCGACCAGGCGCGCGGGCTGTTCCTCGGCGAGGAGCCGCTGCTGGAAGCCTTCTGCGCGGCCGTCCCGGACACCGAGCCGGCCGAAGTCCGCACGCTGCTGGCGAAGTTCGGCCTGAAGGCGGCCCACGTGCTGCGCCCCGCGGCCACCCTCTCCCCCGGCGAGCGCACCCGGGCGGCCCTGGCGCTGCTCCAGGGCCGCGGGGTGAACCTGCTGGTGCTCGACGAGCCCACCAACCACCTCGACCTCCCGGCGATCGAGCAGTTGGAGGCCGCCCTGGACGCCTACGAGGGCACCCTCCTGCTGGTCACCCACGACCGCCGGATGCTCGACGCGGTCCACGTGACCCGCCGCCTGGAGGTCGCGAACGGCAAGGTCACCGAGCTCTAGGAGTGGGTCATTCGGCCGGGGGCCGGCGGGTGCGGGCCATCTTCCGGGCCACGAAGGTGCGCGGGAGGTGGCGGACCGCCAGGGCGTACGCCCGGTAGCGGCGGCCGGTGACGCTGATCGGGCGGCGGCGGACGAGGTCCTTCAGGGCCTTGTCCACCACGGCCCGCGGGTCCAGCCAGACCGCCTCGCGCAGCGCGCTGACGTCCATCCCGGCGCGCTCCTGGAACTCGGTGCGGGTGAATCCCGGCACCACCGCCAGCACGCGGACCCCGTAGGGCTCCATGTCCACCCGGAGGGACTCGCTGAAGGCGGTGACCCAGGCCTTGGCGGCTCCGTAGGTGCCGGTCGGCAGGAGCCCCGCCACCGAGGAGACGTTGACGACCGCGCCCCGGCGGCGGTCGCGCAGGCCCGGCAGCACGGCGTGGGTGAGCCGCAGCGGGACCTTCACCAGCAGGTCGAGCATCCGCTCCTCGTCCTCGACCGGGCTGTACGGGAAGGGCGCGGGGAGGCCGAAGCCGGCGTTGTTGACCAGGATGTCGACGGGGCGGGTGCGGTCGGCGAGCCGCTGCTCCACGGCCGTGCGGTCGCCGGTGTCGAGGAGGTCGGCGGCCAGCACCTCGCAACGGGCGCCGAACTCCCGCTCCAGCGACTCGGCGACGGTTTCGAGGCGGTCCTTGTCGCGGGCGACGAGGACGAGGGCGCAGCCCTTGGCCGCGAAGCCGCGGGCGAAGGCGGCGCCGAGTCCGGCGCTGGCTCCGGTGATCAGTACGGTGGGCACGTGCGGGTCACTTCCTTGCTGTCGTTCGCGTCACGGGGCGAATGCGGTGGTGGCCGGCGAGGCGTAGGCCCGGGCGACGTCGACGAGGAAGCGGGCCTCGCCCTCCAGGTCGCCGTCCTCGGCCGAGGTCTGGATGGCGGCCGGCAGCTCCAACGCGTCGTCCTCGCCCCGCTGTTGCCCGGCCCCGGCCAGCTTCGCCTGCCGCGCCTCCCTGAGTACGCAGGCCAGCGCGGCCGCGGCGCGCGCCTGGTCGGGCACCCCGTGTCCGGCGACGTGGCTGCGGGCCCGGTCCGGGACGCCCGGGGCGACGTACTCCCCCAGGATCAGGATCGCGTCGCGGGTCTCGATGACCTTGCGGTACACGAGCAGGTTGCGCGGCACCGGCGGCCACAGCAGCTCCAGTACCCGGCCGGCCCGCGGCTTGGTGAGGGCGACGTGCGGGACGGCGTGGACCAGGTCGCGCCACAGCGGCCAGAGCCGCCAGGCGGTGGCGATGTCGGCGGTGGTGCGGCGGAAGGTGAACAGCGTCGGGACGAGGATCGCGGCGGCGCGCACCAGGCCGTGCAGGTTCATCAGCAGCGGCAGGGCGGGCATCGCCCAGGTGCTGCCGAACAGTGCTTTGAGCAGGTACGCGAACCAGAACAGCCCGGCGAGCGCGGTGCCGAGGCCGAACAGTTGCAGTCCGACGGCGAGGCCGCGGCTCTCGGTGCGCCGGCTGTAGCGCCAGCAGACGTACACGCAGACGGTGTTGGCGAGCAGGTGTGCGGAGATCAGCACCAGCCAGTACGCCAGGGAGGGCACCGGATCGCCCTGGGGCGGGATGGTGTGCGTGCCGTGCGCGGGCGCGGCGGCGTCGAGCACCAGCAGCGTGCCCAGCCAGGCCACCGTTCCTGTGCCGGAGGCGAGTTGGAGGCGTCGGCCGCGGGTGGCGGCAGCCACGAAGTAGAGCACGGCGCCCGCCGAGAGCACCCCGATGAGGTTGCGGATCAGGCCGATGGTGTGGGCGTAGCCGGGGTCGCGGCCCATCGCGTACGTGACGACGGCGGGCAGGTTCAGGGTCATCGCGGCGGCGGCCGTGGCGACCGCGAGCCACAGGCCGCGCTGGTGCGGGGAGCGCAGCGCGCCGGGGGCGCGCAGCAGTACCGCGATCCAGAGGCAGACGACGCTGGGGACGGCGAGCCAGTCGCCGAGCGCGGTGAGGTCAGCCGCCATGGTGACCGCGCCTGCGCCGCTCGTAGCCCATCGCGGACTCCAGCCGGGCGAGGGTGTCCCGGGCCTCTCCCGTGGCCGGCCCGGGGCCGGCGGTCGCCGTGCGGATGCGGATCATGCTGGCGAGCATCTCCGCCTCCTGCTCCTGGCGGGTGGTGTAGTTGGTGCGCCCGAGGACGGTGGGAGCCTGCCCGTCGGTGTCCTCGCCCTCCAGCGAGTGGTGCCCGAACAGGATGTGGCCGATTTCGTGGAGCACGATGTGCTCCCGGTGCAAGGGGGTGGTCTGGGCCTCGTAGAAGACGTAGTCGACGCTGGCGGTGCCCACCCACAGCCCGCAGACCCCGGACTCGGCCGCCTCCCTGGGGAGCGGGTGGAGCTTGATGGGGCGGCCCCGCTGCTCCGCGATCCGGTTGCACAGGCCGTCGAGGGAGAAGGGGTGCGTCAGGTCCAGACGACCGAGAATCGACTCGCACCGTTTGCGCAGACTGAGTTGCGGGTGGCGCATGTGATCCCTCTTCTGATCCCTCTTCGGAGCCTTTCTCGGGCAACGTCGGTATGCGTGCGTGGGCAGGGGCATGGCGTCCTTCGGGAAAACGCGGAAGCCCGTCCGCCGGAAGACGAACGGGCGTTCCACCATCCCTACAGATCTTGCACGGGGGTTGGCAAGGCATGTCCCCAGGTGGGGTGCCTATTCGGCCAACCCTGCCACTACCGCTTGCGGCGCTCCTCGGGGCCGGTGAGGCCGGCGCGGCGCAGGGCGTCGGCCATGGCGCTGTTGGCCGGAGCCGGGGCGCCGCCTCCGCCGCCGCCCTGGCGCTGACCGCCCTGGCGCTGACCGCCCTGGCCCTGCCGCTGGCCGCCGCCCTGGCCCTGACCGCGCCGGCCCTGGCCCTGGCCCTGGCCACCGTCGCGGGCGCCGCGCTGCTGGGGCGGGCGGCCGCCGCCGCGCCGCTCCTGCCGCTCCTCGCGCGCCTTCGGCTCGCCGGCCGGCGAGCGGTCCCGGTCCTGGCCCGCCTCGTCCTCCAGCCGCAGCGTGAGCGAGATCCGCTTGCGCGGGATGTCCACGTCCATGACCTTCACGCGGACGATGTCGCCCGGCTTGACCACGTCCCGCGGGTCCTTGACGAAGGTCTTCGACAGCGCCGAGACGTGCGCCAGTCCGTCCTGGTGGACGCCGATGTCGATGAAGGCGCCGAAGGCGGCCACGTTGGTGACCACGCCCTCCAGGATCATCCCGGGGGCCAGGTCGCCGATCTTCTCGACGCCCTCCTTGAAGGTGGCCGTCTTGAAGGCGGGCCGCGGGTCCCGGCCCGGCTTCTCCAGCTCGCGCAGGATGTCCGTGACCGTCGGCAGGCCGAAGGCCTCGGTCACGAACTGCTCGGGCCGCAGCGAGCGCAGTACGCCGGTGTTGCCGATCAGGGCGGCGACCTCGCTGCCCGCCGTCTTGCCCATGGCGCGCACCACCGGGTACGACTCGGGGTGCACGCTGGAGGAGTCCAGCGGGTCGTCCCCGCCTCGGATCCGCAGGAAGCCCGCGCACTGCTCGTACGCCTTCGGGCCGAGGCGGGCCACGTCCTTGAGCCCCTTGCGGTTGCGGAAGGGGCCGTTGGCGTCGCGGTGGGACACGATGTTCTCGGCGAGGCCGCCTCTGATGCCCGAAACCCGCGAGAGCAGGGGCGCCGAGGCGGTGTTGACGTCCACGCCGACGCCGTTCACGCAGTCCTCGACGACGGCGTCGAGCGAGCGCGAGAGCTTCACCTCGGCCAGGTCGTGCTGGTACTGGCCCACCCCGATCGACTTCGGGTCGATCTTGACGAGTTCGGCGAGCGGGTCCTGGAGCCGGCGGGCGATGGAGACGGCGCCGCGCAGCGACACGTCCATGCCGGGGAGTTCCTGCGAGGCGAAGGCGGAGGCCGAGTACACGGAGGCGCCGGCCTCCGAGACCATCACCTTGGTGAGCTTCAGCTCGGGGTGGCGGGTGATCAGGTCCCCGGCGAGCTTGTCGGTCTCGCGGGAGGCGGTGCCGTTGCCGATGGCGATCAGCTCGACCGCGTGCTCCTCGGCGAGACGGGCCAGCTTGGCGAGGGACTCGTCCCACTTGTTGGCGGGCACGTGCGGGTAGATCACGTCCGTGGCGACGACCTTGCCGGTGGCGTCCACGACGGCGACCTTGACGCCGGTACGGAAGCCCGGGTCCAGTCCCAGCGTCGCGCGGGTCCCGGCCGGCGCGGCGAGCAGCAGGTCGCGCAGGTTGGCCGCGAAGACCCGTACGGCCTCGTCCTCGGCGGCGGCGCGCAGCCGCATCCGCAGGTCGATGCCGAGGTGCACCTGGATCTTCGTGCGCCAGGCCCAGCGGACGGTGTCGGCGAGCCATTTGTCGCCGGGGCGGGCGCGGTCGTTGATGCCGAAGCGCCGGGCGACCATGCCCTCGTACGTGGACGGTCCGGGCGTGTCGCCGGGCTCCTCCGGCACCAGGGTGAGGTCGAGCACGTCCTCCTTCTCACCGCGCAGCATCGCGAGGACGCGGTGCGAGGGCAGTGCGGTGAAGGGCTCGGCGAAGTCGAAGTAGTCGGCGAACTTGGCGCCCGCCTCCTCCTTGCCCTCGCGGACCTTCGCGGCGAGCCGGCCGCGGCCCCACATGCGCTCGCGCAGCTCGCCGATCAGGTCGGCGTCCTCGGCGAACTTCTCGGTGAGGATGGCGCGGGCGCCCTCCAGCGCGGCCGCCGGGTCGGCGACGCCCTTGTCGGCGTCGACGAACGCGGCCGCCGCGGCGGCCGGTTCCACCGACGGGTCCGCGAGCAGGCCTTCGGCGAGCGGCTCCAGACCGGCCTCGCGGGCGATCTGCGCCTTGGTGCGGCGCTTGGGCTTGAAGGGGAGGTAGATGTCCTCCAGCCGGGCCTTGGTGTCGGCCGCGTTGATCCGCGCCTCCAGCTCGGCGTCGAGCTTGCCCTGCTCCCGTACGGAGTCCAGGATCGCCGCGCGCCGGTCCGCCAGCTCGCGCAGATACCGCAGCCGCTCCTCTAGCGTGCGCAGCTGCGCATCGTCGAGCATCTCGGTCGCTTCCTTGCGGTAGCGCGCGATGAACGGCACGGTGGAGCCGCCGTCGAGCAGCTCGACGGCGGCCTTGACCTGCCGCTCCCGTACGCCGAGCTCCTCGGCGATCCTGCCTTCGATGGACATCGTCACGATCGGGTCCCGCCTGCCTTCGTTTGCACTGGAAGGCTGCCAATTGTGGCAGGTGGCGGCGGCGGACGGCGGGACCCCCGGTTGCGGACCCGCTCAGGCCTTGCCGAGGAGGTCGCCCGGGAAGGCCCCGGCGCCGATGGCCCGCATCACGAATCCGCCGCCCAGTTCGGCGAGTCGGGCCAGTCCCGCGGCGCCCAGGTGCTCGTACGGGGCCGCGTCCAGGCGGTCGGTGTCGGCCTCCAGGGCCTCGCGTACGGCCTTGCCCTCGTCGGTGAGCTCGCCGTCCGCGTCCAGGATCCCGCGGGCGCGCAGCCGCTCGGCCGCCGCGTCCAGGTCGGACTGCTCCCAGCCGCGGATGGCCTTGAGCCACTTCGGGCTCATGCCGCGGCCGGTGGCGGTGTGGCTGACCAGGGCCTCCACCGGGTCGAGGCCCGCGAGGAGCAGCGCGGCGAGGTGGCCGTCGCCGCGGTGCTCGCGCAGCAGCGTGGTGGCGTGCCACAGGCGCAGGTGCGGCTCCTCGGGTACGGGGAGGTCCGCGTGCGCCGCGTAGAGGGTGCGGGCGTGCCGGGTGCAGCCCTCGGTGGCGCGCATCGCGAGGTCGGCGGTCTCGGCGAGCTCGGGGGACTCGACGGCCTCCTGGCCCAGCAGCCGGCGCAGGGTGCTGTCGACGGCCCGCAGCCGGGCGGCGAGGGCCTGCTCGGGGGTGATGGTCTGCCAGACGGCGGGCAGATGCCGGGCGACGAGCTCGTGGCGGTAGTTGTAGAACGTGGCGGTCACCGCGCCGGCGCCGACGGCGCCCATGGCGGCGGAGCGGTGGGCGAGGTTGACGGCCACCGGGTCGGTGATGCCGAGGCCGGCGAACTCCTTGCCCAGGTCCGGCGAGAAGTAGACGGCGGAGTGCAGCGGATTGATCGCGGTGTGCCAGCAACGACGGGCGTCGAGCAAGGAAATGGTCATGCCGGGCAGGCTACCGACTGTTTGGTACGTCGGGTAGATCGGTTGCCGCCAACCGCCGGAGGCGGGGCGGGGACGGAGCGGCCGCGGGACGGAGGCGGGGCAGGGGCAGGGCCGGGGCAGGGGCAGGGGCAGGGGCAGGGGCAGGGCCGGGGCCTTTCAGGCCTTTCTTGGCCCTGTGACGGCCGAATGGCGATCGTGTGACAGCAGGGGCCATGGACATGACGTGGGGCATCGGGCGTGAATACGGTCGGACCACAAAGCTTCGAACCGAGCTGTCTCCCCTACCACTTGGAGCCCAGGTGTACCGCAAAGCCATCGCCCCGAGCGTTCTCGCCGCCTCCCTTCTGCTGGCGATCCCGGCGTCGGCGACGAGTTCCGTTCCGGGCGCCCCGGGTATCGGCGACCCCTACTACCCGGCCAGTGGAAACGGGGGGTACGAGATCTCCCACTACGACCTGCGCCTGCAGTACCAGCCGAAGACGGACCTGCTGGAGGGCACCGCGACCCTCCTCGCCACCGCCAAGCAGGACCTGTCGCGCTTCAACCTGGACTTCGGCCTGGAGGTGAGCGAGATCCGGGTCAACGGCGCCAAGGCGAAGTTCGCCAAGTCCGGCACGCAGGAGCTCGAAGTCACCCCGGCCTCAGCGCTCCAGCGCGGAAAGCAGGCGACCGTCGTCGTCAAGTACGCGGGCAAGCCCTCGGAGTTCAAGATCGACGGCTGGAGCGCCTGGCAGCGCACTCCGGACGGCGGCGTCGCGGCGCAGGAGCCCGACTCGGCGGTCTGGTGGTTCCCGAGCAACGACCACCCGCGCGACAAGGCGACCTTCGACATCTCCGTCAACGTCCCCGACGGCACCCAGGCCATCAGCAACGGCGTGCTCCAGTCGCAGAGCTCGAAGCTGGGCTGGACCCGCTACAACTGGCGCTCGAACAAGCCGCAGGCCACGTACCTGGCCACCCTCGCCATCGGCAAGTTCGACATCACCACCGACAAGACGGCGAGCGGGCTGCCGATCCTCAACGCGTACAGCAAGGACCTCGGCGACAACGCGGGCGCGGCGCGGGCGAGCGTGGAGCGCACCGGCGAGGTCGCGGAGTGGCTGGAGGGCGTCTTCGGCCCGTACCCCTTCAACGCGCTGGGCGGCTACGTCCCGAACGTGCCCAGCGGCTTCGCGCTGGAGACGCAGACCCGGCCGTTCTACAGCCCCCGGCAGTTCGCGAACGGCTCCAACGCCTCGGTGGTCGTGCACGAGCTGGCCCACCAGTGGTACGGCGACAGCGTGTCCGTGGACAACTGGAAGGACATCTGGATCAACGAGGGCTTCGCCCGCTACAGCCAGTGGCTGTGGTCGGACAAGGAGGGCGAGGGCACCGCTCAGGAGCTCGCCGACTGGGCCTACGCCTCGCGCCCGGCCGAGGACCCGTTCTGGCAGGTCAAGCCCGGCGACCCGGGCCCGGAGAACCAGTTCCACGGGGCCGTCTACGACCGCGGGGCCATCGCCCTGCAGGCGCTGCGGAACGAGATCGGCGACGAGAAGTTCTTCGCGATCCTCAAGGGCTGGCCGACCGAGCACGCGTACGCGAACGCCTCGGTCGGGGACTTCGTCCGCTACGCGGAGAAGATCTCCGGCAAGCCGCTGGCGCAGCTCTTCGAGGACTGGCTGTACACGCCGGGCAAGCCGGCCTTCGCCCCGCCGGCCGCCAAGGCCCCCGCGGCGCGCTCCCTCCAGGCCCCGGCGAAGCCGCCGGTGGAGCCGAAGTCCTGGAAGAAGATCGCCGAGACGAACACGATCCACGAGCACTGACCTCTGCTCTTGGGCGCAAGACCCGCGCGCCGGTGCCCCTCAGCGGGCGCCGGCGCGTCGGCGCGCCCGGGCCTCCCGCGCGATGGGCAGGTACCGCAGCCGCTCCGGCAGCACCGGTACGAGGAGCCGCGCGACCGTGCTGAAGCGGCGGAGCCTGCGCTCCTGGGCCGGGGTCCATTCCAGGCCGATCGCGGCGCGCGCCTCGGGCGGCATGTAGCCGACGGTGACGAAGGCCCGCAGGCGCAGGTACAGCACGCGCAGGCGCGGCCAGGTGAGCCGGAGCAGCAGCCGCACGGGCGCCGGGCCGATCTCGGGGCACGGTACCGGCACATCGGTGGCCACCAGCTCGCGGGCGACCTTCGTGGGCTCGATCTCCTCGGCCAGCATCCGGTGGTAGTAGGGCCAGAACTCCTCGATGCTCTGCGGCATGTCCCGGTCGTGGAGGCCCAGGATCCGGCCCACCTGGAGCCACTCCCGGTACATCTGCCGCTCCTGGGCCGGAGTGATGCGGCGGAACAGGTAGCGCCCGGCGTACAGGGAGACCGGGAATCCGGTGGCGTGCACCCAGGCGTAGCAGGCGGGGTCGAGGGAGTGGTAGCGCCTCCCCCGGGTGTCGATGCCCTGGATCTCCTTGTGCAGCCGGCGGACCCGGCGCCCCTCGGCGGCGGCGTGCTCCCCGCCGTAGACCCACAGCTGGACCGAGCGCAGCGAGCGCTCGCCGCGCCCCCAGGGGTCGGTGCGGAAGACCGAGTACTGGTCGACCCCGGCGCCGACCGCGGGGTGGGCGACCTGAAGGGTGAAGGCTGCGGGCAGCATCAGCAGGGCGCGGATGTCCCCCGAGGTGCCCCAGAGCACCCCGCCGGGCGGGGGCGGCTCGGGGTCGGTCCGGCGGCCCGCCGCCTTGCGGGTCGAGGTGTCCGCGTCCTCGGTCGTGCTCATCCGTGGTCCCCCAGGTCTCGCTGTGCTCCGTCCTCCCAGTATCCGTGCATTGCGGAGCGCCCCCGAGTTGACCTGGGCAGGACAGAAAGTCTTGTCATGGGTGTTACCCAGAGGTAACCGCGGCTGCTTGTATGGCGGCGTCGATCTTCCCCCGCAGGAATGATGGAGTCCCCCATGCCGAACACCTCGCACCGCCGCAACCGGGCCGCGGCCGCCGCCGTCGCGATGATCGCCGCCGGCACGCTGGCCGGCACGACCGCGCCCGCCGCCACGGCCGCGGAGAGCGCCGATGCACCCCGGCTGAGCGTGCTGTCGTACAACGTGTTCCTGATGAGCAAGAACCTCTACCCGAACTGGGGCCAGGACCACCGGGCCGCGGAGATCCCCAAGACGTCCTTCTACCAGGGCCACGACGTGGTCGTGATCCAGGAGGCCTTCGACAACGGCGCCTCGGACGCGCTCAAGGCCAACTCGGCCGCGCAGTACCCGTACCAGACCCCGGTCGTCGGCCGCAGCAAGAGCGGCTGGGACGCCACGGGCGGCGCGTACTCCTCGACGACCCCGGAGGACGGCGGCGTCACGATCCTCAGCAAGTGGCCGATCGTCCGCAAGGAGCAGGTCGTCTACAAGGACGCCTGCGGCGCCGACTGGTGGTCCAACAAGGGCTTCGCCTACGTCGTGCTGAACGTCAACGGCGCGAAGGTGCACGTGCTCGGCACGCACGCCCAGTCCACCGACCCGGGCTGCGGCGCGGGCGAGGCGGCGGACATGCGCGCCCGCCAGTTCCGGGCGATAGACGCCTTCCTGGACGGGAAGAACATCCCGGCGAACGAGCAGGTCATCGTGGCCGGCGACATGAACGTCGACTCGCGCACCCCCGAGTACGCCACCATGCTCGCCAACGCCGACCTGGCCGGCTCCGACACGCGCACGGGCCACCCGTACTCCTTCGACACCGCGCTGAACTCGATCGCGAACTACCGTTACCCGAACGACCCGCGCGAGGACCTGGACTACGTCCTCTACCGCAAGGGCAACGCCCGCCCGGCGGGCTGGGAGAACAACGTGGTCAAGGAGCAGTCGGAGCCCTGGACGGTCTCCAGCTGGGGCACGTCCTACACCTACGACAACCTCTCGGACCACTACCCCGTGATCGGCCGCTAGCCCCACGGCCCGGGTCAAGCCGGTGTCGACTCCGTCTCGGACACCTCGTCCGCCGGAGCCCACACCGGCACCACCTCGGCGTCGTCTCTGGCGCGGCCGGGAGGGGGCGCTTTCGTGCGTTCAGGGGCGCACGAAGAAGACCCCGCCCACCGGACAGGGCCGTTCGGGTTACGGCGCCTCGGGCTCCCCCTCGTACAGTCCGTCGATCAGGGCCGCGTACTTGTCCCGGACCACCCGGCGGCGCAGTTTGAGGGAGGGGGTGAGCTCCCCGCTCTCGGGGCCCCATTCCTCGGTCAGCAGCCGGTAGCGCTTGATCTGCTCGGTGCGGTTCAGCCGGGCGTTGGCCGCCTCGACCGCGCGGGCGACCTCCTCGCGGACGGCCGGATGCTCGGCGAGGTCGGCGGCGGAGGCGGCTTCGATGCCGCGGGCGGCCGCCCAGGCGGGGGCCAGTTCGGGGTCCAGTACGAGCAGGGCGACGAGGTAGGAGCGGCCGTCGCCGTGGACCAGCGCCTGCCCGATCAGCGGGTGTTCCTTGACCGTGTTCTCCACCAGCGCCGGCGAGACGTTCTTGCCGTTCGAGGTGATGATCAGTTCCTTCTTGCGGTCGGTCAGCCAGAGGAACCCGTCCTCGTCCAGCCGGCCGATGTCCCCGGTCGGGAACCAGCCCTCCGCGTCGGACGCGCTCTCCACCGAGCCGTCGGGCCGCAGGTAGCCGCCGAAGACGGTCGCCCCGCGGGTCAGGATCTCCCCGTCCTCGGCGAGCCGCAGCTCCAGCCCCTCGATCGGCCGGCCCACCGACCCGAGCCGGAAGCCGTCCGGGCTGTTGACGGTGCACACGCCCGAGGTCTCGGTGAGCCCCCAGGCGTCCATGATGGTGATCCCCCAGCCCGCCCAGAAGCGGACCACGTCGATCGGCATCGGCGCGGTCGCACTGGCCGTCCACAGCAGCCGGTCCATCCCGGCCAGCCCCAGCAGCGGGTCCAGCACCTGCTCCTTGGCCAGGCCGTACGAGGCTTCGAGCGCTTGCGGCACCTCCTCGCCGCGCTCCCGGTGGCCCGCGCGGGTGCGCGCCAGGTCGTTGGCGGCTTCGATGGCCTCCCGCTGCTCCGCCGGGAGCTGCGCGAGGACCGCCCGTACGGAGGCGGCGAGCTTCTCCCAGACCCGCGGCACGCCGAAGAACTGCACCGGGTGCAGCTCGCGCACCGCGCCCGCGACGGCGGCCGGGTCGGCGCACAGCCGTACGTGCGCGGCCCGCAGCAGCGGCAGGTAGATGCCGAGGACCCGCTCGGCGATGTGCGCGAAGGGCAGGTAGCAGATGTGCTCGGCGTGCTCGGGCAGCTCGACGTGCCGGTCGAGGCGGACCGCCTGGAGCATGATGTTGCGGTGGGTCAGCCGGACGCCCTTGGGGTCGCCGGTGGTGCCCGAGGTGTAGACGACGGTCAGCGGGTCCTCGGGCCGGGACTCCTGCCAGGCCTTCTCGAAGGCGTCGGGGCGGTGCGCCCGTGCTCCGCTCGCGTGCAGGGACCCGTAGGTGCGGTGCGGGCCGGCGTCGGCGGCCTCGGCCACCACCAGCCGCTCCAGCGGGACCCCGGCGTCGGCCAGCAGCGGTTCCCACCGGGCCAGCTCGCGGGCGCCCTCAACGACCGCGACCCTGGCCCGGGAGTGCCGGGCGATGTGCGCGATCTGCTCGGGCGCGGAGGTTCCGTACACGGTGACGGGGACGGCGCCCAGGTGGACCAGGGCGAGGTCGCTCAGCCAGTGCTCGGGGCGGTTGCCCATCATCAGCAGGACGTGCTCGCCGCGCTCGATGCCGAGGGCGGCGTATCCGGAGGCGAGGACGGCGACCTTGCGGCGCACCTCGGACCAGGTCAGGGTCGACCAGCCGGGGCCCTCGCGCCACGAGAGGGCGGGGAGGGCGCCGTGATCGGCGGCGTTACGGGCGAGCAGGGCGGGGAGAGTGAGCTCTTCGGGTCGTCCGGGCAGTCGCAGGTTCGTGGTCATGGGCAGCTCCTGGCCGTTTCACATCGTTGGTGCGACAGCAATACTGTTGAACCCAAGCTGTGGAGCAGAGATCGAGGCGCAGACGATGACCGACCAGGCACCCGAGCCGATGCTCACCGTCGACGAGCTGGCGGCCAGGGCGGGCGTAACCGTCCGCACCGTACGGTTCTACAGCACTCGCGGGCTTTTGCCCCCTCCCGTGATCGGACCCCGTCGGGTGGGGCACTACGGGCCGGAGCACCTGTCCCGGCTGGCGCTGATCGAGGAGTTGCAGCACCAGGGCATGACCCTGTCCGCGATCGAGCGCTATCTGGACGCGCTGCCCGACGACCTGAGCGCGCACGATCTGGCGATCCACCGTGCGATGGTGGCGAGTTGGGCCCCGGACGCGGCCCAGGAGGCTTCGCTGGAGGAGCTGGAGAAGCGGGCGGGGCGGAGCCTGTCGGAAACCGACCTGCGGCGGCTGACGGCGATGAACGTGCTCGCCGCCTCGGGGGACGGGTTCCGCGTCGACGTGGGGCTGCTGCGGCTGGGGGTCGCGCTGCTCGACGTACCGATCGCGCACGAGACGATCCTGGCGGCGCGCAAGGTGCTGGTGGAGCACACCAGGTCGGCGGCGCACGAGCTGACGGCGCTGTTCCGGGACGAGGTGTGGGGGCCGTTCACGCTGGGCGAGAGCGATCCGGAGCGGGTGGAGTCGATGAAGGCGCTGTCGGCGCACATGCAACCGATGGTCGTACAGGCCCTGGTGACGGCCTTTCAGCGGTCGTTGAGGGAGGAGCTGCGGGCGGCGTTCGTCTCGGAGCCGGCCGGCTCCGAGTGAACGCCGCCCGCGGATGCGGGGCCCGGGAGGGCCGGGCTCAGACGCCGCCTTCGATGATCGTCCAGCCCGAGGAGACCTCGTTGAGCGGGCCGACGTTGGCGTAGTTGCCCCTGCTGAGTTTGGAGATCCAGGCGGTCCCGTCGTCCTTGTAGAAGAACAGGCTGTCCGAGGTCCGGCCCACGAGGTTCCACACGCCCGAGGTGCCGATGTCGCGGAACGCGCCGACCGTGCCGTTGGTCGCCGAGGCCAGCCGGTACTGGAGTTCGGAACCGTTCCTCGCCATGCCCAGTACCGTGTCCTTGGTGGCGACCAGGGTCCCCAGGAACACGTCTCCGTCCCTGTTGTCCACGTTGGTGAAGACGCCGCCCTTCAGGCTCCCGTAGCCGACGTTGCTCTTGGGGAACTCGCTCGACCCCTTCCTGGCCGTCGTGGCCAGCAGCGTGTCGCAGGAGGCGGCCATGAACGCCCAGCCCGTGCTGAAGTTGTCGTACTGGCGTACCTCGTGGTACCTGCCCCTCTTCAGCGTGCCGGTGACTCCGTGGCCGGAATCGGCGTCGTAGAAGATGATCGAGTCGCCCGACGCCTCGACGATGCTCCAGCCCGTCGAGAAGTCGTCGAAGCGCTCGACGCGGGAGTACCGCCCCGCGGTGAAGGTGCCGGTCTCCCCGGCCCCGGTGTCCGCGTTGTACAGGAGCATCGAGTCGCGGCTCGCGGCGGCGTGCGTGTACCCGGTGGGAAGGTTGAACCCACCCTTGTACTGGTAGTTCCCCGCCGACAGGGTGGCGGTCCCCGTCGAGCCGGTGTCCTGGTTGTAGAAGAGGATCGAGCTGTTCGGGGCGGTCTGGTTGCAATACGGTGAAGCAGCGGTCGCGGGCGCCGCCGGCGCCGCCAGCAGGACAGCCGTCGCGGAAGTGGCAAGTGCGGCCACCAGGGATTTCTTCATGAGGCTCCCCGTTTCTTCGCACGTGAACGGTGGCTCCCCGGCACGTGAACGGTAGGTCCCCCGGCACGTCGCAGGCGCTCCCCGCGCCGTGCCCGCTCGAATGGGGACGCGTGCCCTGTTCATCGTGCGCCGCGTCCGGCGGCGGCGCATCTCGGGTCCCCCGTCATGCGGCGGGGGGCGCCCCGGGGAAGTCCCCGGGGCGCCCCCCGCGTTCCGTCGGCGGACGGGTCCTCAGTCCGTGTAGGTCTCGCCGCGCTCGGCCTTCGCCACCAGGGAGGCCGGCGGGGTGAAGCGCTCGCCGTACGTCCCGGCCAGCTCGCGGGCGCGGGCGACGAAGCCCGGCAGCCCGCCCTCGTAGCCGTTGATGTACTGGATCACGCCGCCGGTCCACGCCGGGAAGCCGATGCCCATGATGGAGCCGATGTTGGCGTCGGCGATGGAGGTGAGGACGCCCTCGTCGAGGCAGCGGACGGTGTCCAGCGCCTCGGAGAAGAGCATCCGCTCCTTCATGTCCTCGAAGGGGATCTCGGCGTCCGGCTTGCCGAAGTGCTCTCGCAGACCCGGCCAGATGCGGGCGCGCTTGCCGGCCTCGTCGTACTCGTAGAAGCCCGCGCCGCCGCTGCGGCCGGGGCGGCCGAACTCGTCGACCATGCGGTCGATGACGGTGTCGGCGGGGTGCTCGGCCCACGCCCGGCCCTCGGCCTCGAAGGCCTTGCGGGTCTCGTTGCGGATCTTGCGCGGCAGGGTGAGGGTCAGCTCGTCCATCAGCGAGAGCACCTTGGCGGGGTAACCGGCCTGGGCGGCGGCCTGCTCGACGGAGGCGGGCTCGATGCCCTCGCCGACCATCGCCACGCCCTCGTTGATGAACTGGCCGATGACGCGCGAGGTGAAGAAGCCGCGCGAGTCGTTGACCACGATCGGGGTCTTGTTGATCTGGCGGACCAGGTCGAAGGCGCGGGCGATGGCCTCGTCGCCGGTGCGCTCGCCCTTGATGATCTCCACCAGCGGCATCTTGTCGACGGGCGAGAAGAAGTGCAGGCCGATGAAGTCGGCGGGGCGCTTCACGCCCTCCGCGAGGCCGGAGATCGGCAGGGTGGAGGTGTTGGAGCAGAGCAGCGCGTCGGGGGCGATGACGTCCTGGATCTCCTGGAACACCTTGTGCTTGAGCCCGGTGTCCTCGAAGACGGCCTCGATGACGGCGTCGCAGCCCGCCAGGTCGGCCGCGTCGGCGGTCGGGGTGATCCGGGCCAGCAGCTCGGCCCGCTTGGCCTCGGTCGTACGGCCCCGGGAGAGCGCCTTGTCGAGCAGCTTCTCGGAGTACGCCTTGCCCTTGGCGGCGGCCTCGGGGGTGACGTCCTTGAGGACCACCTCGATGCCCGCGCGGGCGCAGGAGTAGGCGATGCCGGCGCCCATCATGCCGGCGCCGAGCACGGCGACCTTGGTGACCTTGCGCGGTGCGACGCCCTGCGGGCGGCTGCGGCCGGCGTTGACGGCCTGGAGGTCGAAGAAGAACGCCTGGATCATGTTCTTGGCGGTCTGTCCGGTGACCAGCTCGGTGAAGTAGCGGGCCTCGATGGTCAGCGCGGTCTCGAAGTCCACCTGGGTGCCCTCGACGGCGCAGGCCAGGATGTTGCGCGGGGCCGGGTACGGGGCCCCGTTCAGCTGCTTCTTCAGGCTGGCCGGGAAGGCCGGGAGGTTGGCGGCGAAGCGCGGGTTGGACGGCGTACCGCCCGGGATCTTGTAGCCGGGGACGTCCCAGGGCTGCTTGGACTCCGGGTTCGCGTCGATGAAGGCGCGCGCCTTGGCGAGCATCTCCTCGGGCGTGGCGGCCAGTTCGTGGACCAGGCCGTTGTCGAGGGCGCGCTGGGGGTTGTACTGGGTCCCCTGCAGCAGGACCTTGAGCAGCGCGTCGGCGATGCCCATCAGGCGGACGGTGCGGGTGACGCCGCCGCCGGCCGGGAGCAGGCCGAGGGTGACCTCGGGCAGGCCGATCTTCGAGCCGGGCGCGTCGAGGGCGACCCGGTGGTGGGAGGCGAGGCAGATCTCGTAGCCGCCGCCCAGCGCCGCGCCGTTGATGGCCGCGACCACGGGCTTGCCGAGGGTCTCGATGCGGCGCAGGGAGCTCTTGATCTCGGTGCCGGTGTCGAAGGCGAGCTGTGCGTCCTCGGGGCGGAGGCGGATCATGTCCTTGAGGTCACCGCCCGCGAAGAAGGTCTTCTTGGCGGAGGTGATGATGATGCCGCGGATGGAGTCCTTCTCGGCCTCGGCGCGGTCGGCCACGGCCGCGATCGAGTCCTTGAAGGCCTGGTTCATCGTGTTGGCGGACTGGTTCGGGTCGTCGAGGGTCAGGGTGACGACGCCGGTCTCGTCCTGCTCCCAGCGGATCGTGCTGGACTCGCTCATGGTCACTGCTTTCGTATCGGAAGGTCCAGGGGGCGGGGATGCGGGACGGTTCAGAGCCGCTCGACGACGGTGGCGACGCCCATGCCGCCGCCGACGCAGAGGGTGACGAGGCCGTAGCGCTTGTCCTGGCGCTCCAGTTCGTCGACGATCGTGCCGAGGATCATCGCGCCGGTGGCGCCGAGCGGGTGGCCGAGCGCGATGGCGCCGCCGTTGACGTTGACCTTGTCGAGGGAGACGCCCATGTCCTTGACGAAGCGCAGCACGACGCCGGCGAAGGCCTCGTTGATCTCGATGAGGTCGATGTCGTCGATGGTGAGCCCGGCCTTGGCGAGCGCCTTGCGGGTGGCGGGGGCGGGGCCGGTGAGCATGATGGTGGGCTCGGAGCCGGAGACGGCCGCCGAGACGATCCGGGCGCGGGGCCGCAGACCGTTGCGCTCCCCCGCCTCGCGGGAGCCGATGGCGACGAGGGAGGCGCCGTCGACGATGCCGGAGGAGTTGCCCGCGTGGTGGACGTGGTCGATCTTCTCGACCCAGTGGTACTTCTGCAGCGCCACCGCGTCGAAGCCGCCGAGCTCGCCGATGTCGGCGAAGGAGGGCTTGAGCTTGGCCAGCGTGTCGGCCGTCGTTCCGGGGCGCACGAACTCGTCGTGGTCCAGGACGACCAGGCCGTTGCGGTCGGTGACCGGGACCACGGACTTCGCGAAGCGGCCGTCCTTGATGGCGGCGGCCGCGCGCTCCTGCGAGAGGGCCGCGTACTCGTCGACGTCGCGCCGGGAGAATCCCTCGATCGTGGCGATCAGGTCGGCGCCGATGCCCTGCGGGACGAAGTTGACGTCCCAGTTCGTCATCGGGTCGTTGAACCAGGCGCCGCCGTCGGAGGCCATGGGCACGCGGGACATGGACTCCACGCCGCCCGCGAGGACCAGGTCCTCCCAGCCGGAACGGACCTTGGCGGCGGCCAGGTTGACGGCCTCCAGGCCGGAGGCGCAGAAGCGGTTCTCCTGTACGCCGGCCACGGTGTCCGGCAGCCCGGCGGCGATGGCCGCGATCCGGGCGATGTCGGAGCCCTGGTCGCCGACCGGGCCCACGACGCCGAGCACGATGTCGTCGATGGCGGCGGGGTCCAGGCCGGGGTTGCGCTCGCGCAGGGCGTGGATGAGGCCGACGACCAGGTCGATCGGCTTGGTGCCGTGCAGGGCGCCGTTGGCCTTGCCGCGGCCGCGCGGCGTGCGGATCGCGTCGTATACGTAAGCTTCGGTGCTCACTGGTCAAGCCTTTCGAGGGGAGGTTAGCCGAGCAGGGAACGGCCGATGATCTCTTTCATGATCTCGGTCGTGCCGCCGTAAATGGTCTGGATGCGGCCGTCGGTGAAGGCCCGCGCGACCCGGTATTCGGTCATGTATCCGTATCCGCCGTGGAGTTGCAGGCAGCGGTCGGCCACCCGCTTCTGGAGCTCCGTGGCCCACCACTTGGCCATCGAGGCGTGCACATGGTCCAGTTCGCCGCTCGAGTGGTCGCTGATGCACCGGTCGAGGAACGCCCGGGTGACGGCGCACTCGGTGGCCATCTCGGCGATCTCGAACCGGATGTGCTGGAGCTTGGCGAGCGGCCGGCCGAAGGCCTCGCGCTCCTTCACGTACTGCGTGGTGATCTCCACCAGGTACTCGGCGGCGGCGATGGCGGCCATCGCGATGCCCATCCGCTCCTGCGCGAGATTGGTCATCAGGTGCACGAAGGCGCCGTTCAGCTCGCCGAGCAGGTTCTCCTTCGGGACGCGCACGTCGTGGAAGAACAGCTCGGCGGTGTCCTGCGCCTTCTGGCCGATCTTGTCGAGGTTGCGGCCCCGCTCGAAGCCCTCCGCGCCGCGCTCGACGACCAGCAGCGACAGGCCGTGGGCCCCGCCCTCCGGGGTGGTCTTCGCCACCACGACGACCAGGTCGGCCAGGATGCCGTTGGAGATGAAGGTCTTGGAGCCGTTGAGCACCCAGTGGTCGCCGCGGTCCTCGGCTCTGGTGCGGATCCCCTGGAGGTCGGAGCCGGCGCCCGGCTCGGTCATCGCGATGGCGGTGATCGTCTCGCCGCTGCAGAAGCCGGGCAGCCAGCGGCGCTTCTGCTCCTCGGTGGCCAGCGAGGTCAGGTACGGCCCGATGATGTCGTTGTGCAGGCCGATCGCGAGCCCCGGGGCCCCGGCGCGGGTGAACTCCTCGGCGAGCACGGCCGCGTACCGGAAGTCCGTGTTGCCGCCGCCCCCGTACTCCTCCGGGACGGCCATGCCGAGCAGTCCCTGGCGGCCGGCCGCCCGCCAGGCGTCCCGGCTGACGATGCCGTCCTTCTCCCACTGCTCGTAGTGGGGCAGCACCTCCTTGGTGAGGAAGGTGCGGACGGTCTCGCGGAACGCCTCGTGCTCGGCGTCGAAGATCTGGCGCTTCATCAATGGTCTCCCTGCGTTCCTACAGCCAGCTCTTGACGGTTTCGATCAGCCGGGCCGGCTCGGGGCCGACCGGCGTGACGTTGAGCATGGTGACGCCCGCCTCGCGGAAGGCCTCGACGCGCTCGCGCACGTAGCCCTCGGGCCCGCACAGGGTCATCAGTTCGCAGAACTCGTCCGGCACGGCGGCCGCCGCGTCGCGCTTGCGGCCGGCGAGGTACAGCTCCTGGATCTTCCGGGCCTCCTCGCCGTACCCGTAGGCGACGGCGAGGTCGTTGTAGAAGTTCTTGCCGGGCGCGCCCATGCCCCCGACGTACAGCGCGATCTGCGGGCGCGCGAGGTCCCGTACGGCTGCCGCGCCCTCACCGATGGCCAGCAGTCCGCCCGCGACAGTCCGCAGCGGGCCGAGCTCCGGGGCCCGGCGCGCCGCGCCCTCGGCGAGGGCCCCGCCCCACACCGCGCGGGCCTTCTCCGGGACGAAGAGGGTGGGCAGCCAGCCGTCGGCGATCTCGGCGGTCAGGCGCACGTTGGCCGGGCCGAGCGAGGCGATGTAGACGGGGACGGCGTCCCGGACCGGCCGGGTGAGGATCTTCAGCGGCTTGCCGTGCCGGCCGCCCTTCTCGGGCGGCAGCGGCATGTCGGTGATGCCGTGGTGGTCGATCGTCTCCCGGCGCCAGATCCGGCGGCACAGTTCGACCGTCTCGCGGGTGCGGCCGAGCGGCTTGTCGTACGGCATCCCGTGCCAGCCCTCGACCACCTGCGGGCCGGAGGCGCCGAGGCCGAGCAGCGCCCGCCCGCCGGACATCGCGTCCAGCCCGGCCGCGGTCTGGGCGATCAGGGCGGGGGTGCGGGAGTACACGTTGAGGATGGCCGAGCCGATCTTCATCCGCTCGGTGCGGGCCGCCAGGTAGCCCATGATCGTCGGGGAGTCGAAGCCCCACGCCTCGGCGACCCATACGGCGTCCAGCCCGGCGCTCTCCAGCGCTGCGGCCTGGTCGGCGGCCCGGCGCGGGTCCCCGGAGTAGTCGAGCATCATCGACAGTTCCATCACGCCTCCTTCCCGAGCAGGGCCGGTACGCCCCAGTCGGCGGCCACCGACCCGGTGTCCGCGCCCGGCCGGGCGGGTCCGGAGGTGACGGTGCTCGGCGTCGCGGAGAAGCGCGGGGCGGGAGCGGGCTGCGTGATCCCGCCGTACTCGGTGAAGGTCCCGCGCGCGGCGAGGTGGGGGTGGTGCGGGGCCTCGCTCAGCGAGAGCACGGGCGCCACGCAGGCGTCGGTGCCCTCGAACACCGCCGTCCACTCCTCGCGCGTACGGGACTTGAAGCGTGCGGCGACGGCCTCGCGCAGTTCGCCCCAGCGGGCGAGGTCCTTGCGGGCGGGGGCCTGGTCCTTGATGCCGAGCAGGTCCACGAAGGTGTCGTAGAACTGCTGCTCCAGCGCGCCGACCGCCATGTACTGGCCGTCGGAGGTCTCGTAGGTCCCGTAGAAGGGGCAGCCGCCGTCGAGGAGGTTGGCCCCGCGCCGGTCCTGCCAGCCTCCGGCCGCCATCATCCCGTGGATCATCGCGGTGAGGTGGGCGGTGCCGTCGACGATCGCGGCGTCCACGACCTGCCCGCTGCCGCCGGGCGTGCGGGCGTGCTGGAGGGCGGCGAGGACGCCGATGACGAGGTAGAGGGAGCCGCCCGCGTAGTCCCCGACGAGGTTCGCGGGCACGGCCGGGGGCTCGCCCGGCCCGCCGATCATCCCGAGGGCGCCGGTGACGGCGATGTACGCGATGTCGTGCCCGGCGGTGTGTGCCAGCGGGCCCGCCTGGCCCCAGCCGGTCATCCGGCCGTATACGAGCAGGGGGTTCCTGGCGCGGCAGTCGGCGGGGCCCACACCGAGCCGTTCGGCGACGCCGGGGCGGAAGCCCTCGATGAGCACGTCGGCGCGCTCGACCAGGTCCAGGACCCGGGCGGGCCCGTCGGCGGACTTCAGGTCGACGAGGACCGAGCGCTTGTTGCGGTTGGTGATGTCGAAGGCGGGGTCGACCGCGAGCCCGCCGCCGCCGGGCCGGTCCACCCGTACGACGTCCGCCCCCAGGTCGGCGAGGAGCATGGCGGCGAAGGGGCCCGGCCCGATGCCCGCCAGCTCGACGACGCGCACTCCGGCGAGCGGGCCGTTGCCCGGCACGGGGTCCCGTCCGGTCCCGTGCGCGGCGCCCTGCCCGTTCCCTGTCACTGCCATCGAGCCCCCAGCTTCTCTGGTGTAGGACTGTGTGACACAACTGATGTAACACCAGTGATGCTAGGAACGTGTTCCACTCAGCACAAGCCCCTGGAGAGCAAGCGCTTAGCCGGTTGGCCCGATCCGTGCGTCGAGTTCCCTGACGTGGCGCTTGAGCGCGACCGTCCGGTAGCTCTCCTCGACCCACTCGCACAGCACCTGGAGCGAAGGCGCCCCCTTCTCCCCCAGCGGTACGGACACCCAGCCGGACCGGCCCAGGCCGTACCCGGTGGGCTCCGCGCCCGGCGCGGTCATCGCGTGCCCGTGCAGCGCCTCGTCCTTGAGCTTCACGGAGAGTCCGGGCGGCTGGGGACCGTCGGTGTTCCCCAGGAAGACGAAGATCTTCTTGTTGACCTTCACCACGCAGTCCTCGGGCCCCCAAGGGTGATCCTCCACGGCCTCCGGGAGCCCGAGGGCGAACTCGCGCACCGCCTCCCACTTGCGCACCGCAGCCTTCATCGCCGCCTCCATTTACCGCAGGTCACACCTGCTCGCACGGACAGTCGGAACTCACGCTAGCCTCAGCCCCCGACACCAGCTGGGAGGAGCGGGCATGAACGCACAGGTTCGGCAGGGCGATCAGGAACGGGCCTACGACGTCGTGCTCTTCGGCGCGACCGGATTCGTGGGGGCGCTCACCGCCGAGTACCTCGCCGCGCACGCCCCCGCGGGCTGCCGGTGGGCCCTCGCGGGCCGCGACACCGCGAAACTGGAGCGGCTGCGCGAGCGCCTGACCGCCATCGACCCGGCCTGCGCGGCGCTGCCGCTGCTCCGGGCCGACGCCCGGGACGCCGGGCAGGTACGGGAACTCGCCGCGTCCGCCCGGGTGCTGGCCAGCACCGTGGGCCCGTACGTCCTGTACGGGGCGGAGCTGGTCGCCGCCTGCGCCGAGGAGGGCACCGACTACCTCGACCTCACCGGGGAGCCGGAGTTCGTGGACCGGATGTACGTCGAGCACGACGCGCGGGCCCGCGAGACGGGCGCCCGGCTCGTGCACGCGTGCGGCTTCGACTCGGTCCCGGCCGACCTCGGGGCGTACTTCACGGTGCACCAGCTCCCCGCCGGGGTCCCGCTGCGCGTCGACGGGTTCATGCGCTCCAACGCCCTCTTCTCCGGCGGCACCCTGACCACCCTGCTCACCGCGATGGGCCGCGGGCGCCAGAACCTGGCCGCGGCGCGGGCGCGCCGGCTGCACGAGCCCCGGCTGCCTGAGCGGCGGGTCCGGGGGCCCGTCGGCGCGCCGCGGTTCAGCCGCGAGACCGGGACCTGGGCGCTGCCGCTGCCCACCCTGGACCCCCAGGTCGTGGCCCGGTCGGCGGCCGCGCTGGAGCGGTACGGGCCGGACTTCCGCTACCGGCAGTACGCCTCCGTGGAGCACCTGCCGACGGCGGTGGGCGGTGTGGCGGCGGTGGGGGCGACGGTGGCCCTGGCCCAGGTCCCGCCCGTGCGGCGGTGGCTGGCCGGCCGCTGGGAGCCGGGCCGCGGGCCGGACGCGGAGCGGCGGGCGCGCAGCTGGTTCACGGTGCGGTTCGTCGGCGAGGGCGGCGGGCGGCGGGTGTTCACCGAGGTGTCGGGCGGCGACCCTGGCTACGGGGAGACGGCGAAGATGCTGGCCGAGGCAGCGCTCTGCCTGGCCTACGACGCCCTGCCCGAGGCCGCCGGTCAGCTCACCCCGGCGGTGGCCATGGGCGACGCGCTCCTGGACCGGCTCCAGAAGGCGGGAATCCGCTTCCGGGTGGTCGACGCCCGCTGAGCCGTGCCGGTCGCGATCGGCCCTTCGTGATCCTGTGACAGGGCCCGGCCGCCGTGAGAGCATCGCCTCGATTCACGGGCGGTGGCCGGGGCGGGGCTGTTGCGGCGGGTCTGTGCGGGTGGGGCTATGCGGGCGGGGGCTATGCGGGCGGGCGATGTGCTGGACCGGCGGTACCGGCTGGAGGAGAAGCTGGGCGCCGGTGGTTTCGGAGTGGTCTGGAAGGCGTACGACACCCGGATCCAGCGGTCGGTGGCGGTCAAGACGGGGCACCCCCGGACCCCCGCCGAGGGGCTGCGGATGGCGAAGGAGGCCACGCTCGCGGGCAACCTCGCCCATCCGCACATAGCGGCCGTGTACGACTTCGGCGAGGCGGAGCCCGCCGGGGAGCGCACGCTGTACCTGGTCATGGAACTCGTCGACGGGGAACCGCTGTCGACGGTGCTGCGCCGGGGCGTGCCACCGCTGGCGACGGCGCTGGCGTGGGCGGCGCAGATCTGCGCGGCGCTGGCGGCGGCCCATGACGCCGGGGTCGTGCACCGGGACATCAAGCCCGCCAACGTGATGATCACGCGGGTGGGCGGCCGGGTGAAGGTGCTGGACTTCGGTATCGCCCGGCACCGGTCCGACCCGGCCCGGCTCACCGGCGAGTTCACCGTGCTCGGCTCGCCCCACCACATGGCGCCGGAGCGCTGGTCCAGGGCCGCCGTCGACGGGCGGACCGACCTGTACGCCCTGGGGTGCGTGCTCTTCGAACTGTGCACCGGGCAGCCGCCGTTCCGCAGCACGGACTGGCAGGAGGTGGCCCAGCTGCACCGGTCGGTGCCGCCGCCCGTCCCGAGCGCGCTGCGGCCCGGGCTGCCGGGCGGGCTGGACGCGCTGCTGGCGGAGCTGCTGGCCAAGGACCCGGCGGGGCGGCCCGCGCAGGCGGGTGAGGTGGAGCGCCGGCTGCGGGAGCTGGCGGCGGCGGATCCGCGGGGGCCGGAGGTGGCCGGTGCGGGTGCGGCGGGTGCGGGTGCGGGTGCGGCGGGTCCGGGGGCTGCCGATGCGGGGGCTGCCGGTCCGGGGGCCGTTGTCGCCCCCGCGGCGCCCGAGCCGGAGCCGGAGCCCGCGCCCGGGACCGGGTCCACACCGGTGCTGCCCGTACCCGTGGCCTCGTTGCGCCGGCCCTGGCGCCGCGGGGTGCTCGCGGGGGCCGGTGCCGCCCTGGTCGCCGCCATCGCCCTGGCGGCCTGGCAGTTGACCCCCCTGAAGGGCACCGGGAACCGTGCGGCCGGCGGGCCCGGAAGCTCCGCCGCGGCGGCTCCCGCGTCCTCGGCGTCGCCGTCGCCGTCGCCGTCCGCGGGCACCACCGCGTCCGCTTCCGCCTCCGCGCAGGTCTCCCCGTCGGCTCCGCCTTCCGCGTCGGCGGCCGCTCCGCCCTCCGCCCCGGCACCGGCCGGCAGCGGCGGCCCGGCGCCCGCTCCGTCGGCGACGGCCAGGACCACCCCGGCCTCGCCCCCGCCGGTGCAGGCGCCGGCCCTGCCGACGGGGTGGTTCCGGTTCACCAACGCGGCCACCGGGATGTGCCTGTCGGTGCCCGACGCGAGCACCTCGGCGGCGATGGGCCTGGTCCAGGAGCGCTGCGGCGGCGGGAACGACGCAGTTCTGGCAGCTGCGGGCGGAGGGGCAGGGCGCGTACTCGGTCCGCAACGCCAACAGCGGCCAGTGCCTGTCGGTCGACGCGGCCCGCAAGGAGAACGGGGTGGTCATCACCCAGTACATCTGCGGGCTCTACCCCGACCAGTACTGGACGCTGCGGTTCGACGCGGCGTACCGGGGCTGGCAGTTGGTCAGCCGCAACAGCGGCCGCTGCGTGTCGATCCGGGCCGGCGGCGGAAACCGGGAGCAGGCCCTCCAGTGGGACTGCACGGCGACGGCGGAGCTCTCCTGGCGCACGTGACCGCTCACGTGACCGCTCAGGACGCCTCGCGCAGGGCGCGCCTGCACAGGGAGTCGGCGTGCCGAGTGGTCTCGGGGATCCGGAAGCGGGGGCTCAACTCCAGTGCGTGGGCACAGGCGTTGTCGAGCGAGACCCGGTGGCCGACGGAGACGTACACCGGCTTGACGCCGTCCTGCGTGCGCAGCGCCCGCCCGACGACCGCGCCGTCGGGCGCGAGCAGCAGGGCCGCGTCGCCGCGCCGGGCGCCCGGTTCCTCGTACGTGAAGGTGAACGGGTTCTTCGCGACGCCGATGCTGGGCAACCCGGTGACCACCCCGAGGTGGCAGGCGAGGCCGAACCCGCGCGGGTGGGCCAGTCCGTAGCCGTCGCAGACGACGAGCCCCGGGGTGACGGTGAGGGCGTCGAGCGCGGCCAGCACGGTCGGCAGCTCCCGGAAGGCGAGCAGGCCGGGCACGTAGGGGAAGCTGACGTGCCCGACGGCGGTGGCCTCCTCGACCACCTGGAGGGTGGCCGCGTCGAGGACGACGGCCGCGGCGGCGACGAGGTCGCGCTCGTCGTCGTAAGCGACGTCGACACCGGCGACCAGCCCGCGTCCCGGCGGGGGTCCCGCCTCGTCGAGCACTACCAGATCGCGCAGTTCGTCTTGTATCGCCCGGGCCTCGGCCTCGTCGGCGGGGGTCTTCGCACTCGTCATGATGGAGCGAGAGTAGCCTGGCGATCATGTTCGTCATGGAGCTCACCTACACCGCGCCCATCGAGTCCGTGGAGGAGGAGATGGACGCGCACATCGCCTGGCTCGACGGCTACTACGCGTCCGGCATCTTCCTCGCCTCCGGCCGCAAGGTCCCGCGCGACGGCGGGGTCATCCTGGCCGGGGGCGTCTCCCGGGCCGAGATCGAGAGGATCGCGGCCGAGGACCCCTTCACGGTGGCGGGCGTGTGCGCCTACCGCATCACGGAGTTCATGGCCACGAAGACGTCCGCGGACCTCGCGACGGTACGGGAGAACCCGGCGATCTAGAGCCGCGGCGCGGGCGGGTGCCGCCCGCGCCGGCGGAGCGTCGGTGTTCCGGCCGCCGCGGAAGGATCAGCGCCGTTCCAGCCGGGCCACCCGGCCCTTCTCGCCCGACGCCCAGCAGCCCCCGTCGGGCGCGCAGGTGACGGTGTCGAACGAGCCCGGGTCCAGCCCCCGCCAGGTGCGGCCCCCGTCCGCGGTGACGTCCGTACCCGTCGGGCCCACCGCCAGCGCCGTCGCGCGGCCGAAGGGGTGCCAGGCGACCCCCGACCGGTAGGCCGGCGGCGGTGTGGCCGCCGGCAGCCAGGTGCGGCCCGCGTCCGCGGAGACCGCCGCGGCCCGGGGGGACGGCTGGCCGGTGCGGTAGTCGCCGCCGACCGCGAGGCCCTTCGTACGGTCGCGGAAGGCGAGGCCGAAGACTCCCCGCGCCGGGTCGCCCGCGGGCACAGTGGAGTCGGCCACCCGCCAGGTCCGGCCGCGGTCCGCGGAGTGCAGGACCCGTCCGGCGGCCCCGCCGCCGGTGGCGAGCCAGACGTCGCGGGAGCCCGCGGAGACCAGGCACTGCCCACTGGCCGCGAAGCCGGCCTCGCCCGGCAGTGCGTCCGGCATTCCGGCGCTCGGCAGCGGCTGCCAGCTGCGCCCGCCGTCGACGGTGGCCAGGAGGCGGAACCGGCCGTCCACGGGGTCGCTCACCGCCAGCCCGTGCCGGGAGTCGAAGAAGGTCAGGCAGTCGTAGAAGGCGCGCGGGTCGGGGTTGCGGAAGGTCTCGGTCCAGGTGGCGCCACCGTCCTCGGTCCGCAGCACCCGGGAGGCCTCCCCCTCCCCGATGGACAGGGCCACCGCGCGGCGGGAGTCGAAGGCCTCGATGTCGCGCAGCTCCAGGCCCTCCGCGACGGCGCCCGGCGGCGAGACGTCGCGCCAGCTGCGGCCGCCGTCCACCGTGCGCAGCACCGTTCCCTTGGACCCGGCCACCCAGGCCGTGGACCGGCTGACCGCCGAGAGGCCCCGGAAGCGGGAGTCCTTGCCGGTCTCCTTCAGGGCCCAGTTCGCGCCCCGTAACCCCTCGCCCGACTCCCCCGCCGCCTGCGCGGGGGCGGCCATGATCCCCATCACCAGCACGGCCGTGCACATGCCAACTCCCAGAAGTCTCATGGCGCCGGAAGCTAACGCACCCGGCAATCCCCGTCCAGGTCGCCGTCCGGCCAGCTCCTCCTGCGCGGGGAACTGAGCGTGACCGCCCCGGACGGCGTAGTCCACGCGTAGGTCAGGGCCGCGCTTTGCGCCTGTGGAGTGAGCGGTAACAAGCCGTACTGCGACCGCTCCGAGGGCTGCGGAGCCGACGGGGAACCGCCCCGCACATCCGCTCCCCCGTCACGCTGTGCGATCACACGGGTGGGTTCCGGCCAATCGGTGACACAGCTCACGCAACTTCGCGTGCACGGATTTGCCGAATCCGGCGTCTATCCGGTTGCCGGGTTCCACCCCATGTCCCGGCCGCAGATCCGCAGCAAGGGAGCGAGCCTTGATCACTGTCATCGAGCAGGCCGTACAGGCCCGACTGGTCGCCACCGCGCCGAAGGTCGACACCGTCCCCGTCACGCTCTGCTACGACCGTTCGGATCCCTTCGCCGTCCGCATGGCCTTCCCCGCTCCCGCCACCCTGGAAGGCGTCGAGGTCTCGTGGACCTTCGCGCGCGAGCTGCTGGAGGCGGGGCTGGACCGCCCGGCCGGCTACGGCGACGTGCGCGTGCGCCCGTACGACGCCGACCGGACCACCGTCGAGTTCCACGCGCCCGAGGGCGTGGCGATCGTGCTGATGCTGACGGCCGAACTGCACCGGTTCCTGGAGCGGGCCTCGACGGTCGTGGCGCCGGGCCTGGAGCACCTGTACCTCGACGTCGACCACGGTCTGGCCGAGCTGATGCGCGGCTCCTGCTGAGGTCTTCGGCCCTGTCCCGGGGACCCCTTTCCCCGTCCCGGTCCTAAATTCGTTTGCGGGCGGCTTCGGCCGCCCGTAATTTCGTAGGCGCCCCATTGCCGCCGAACGGAGTAGGACATTGCTCTTCTGAGGTCCGAGACACCGACCCCCGTCACCGCCTGACCATCGTCACCGTCTGACCGTCGGCTGTCTCCCCGCGTTGCACGCACCACTCACGCAACCTGGAGGCCTCCATGAGCCATGCTCCGACTTTCATCACCTGCTCCGCCCTGTCCTTCGACTGGCCCGACGGAACCCCCGTCTTCGACGGCTTCCAACTCGCCGTCGGCCCCGGCCGTACCGGCCTGATCGGACTCAACGGCTGCGGGAAATCCACTCTGCTGAAACTGCTCGCCGGTGAACTGACCCCGTCCGAGGGCCAGTTGTCCATCGCCGGAACGGTCGGCTACCTCCCGCAGACCGTCACCCTCGACACCGCCCTGCGCGTGGACGAGGCGCTCGGCATCCACACCACCCGCGCCGCCCTGCACGCCATCGAGGCGGGCGAGGCCACCGAGGCGAACTTCGCCGCCGTGGGCGACGACTGGGACGTGGAGGAGCGGGCCCTGGCCACGCTCGACCAGCTCGGACTGGCCCGGATCGGCCTGGACCGGACGGTCGGCGAACTGTCGGGCGGCGAGTGCGTACTGCTGCGGCTGGCCTCCCTGCTGCTGGCCCGGCCGGCCGTACTGCTGCTCGACGAGCCGACCAACAACCTCGACCTGCGCGCACGGCGCCGCCTGTACGCGGCGGTCGAGTCCTGGTCCGGGGTGATGGTCCTGGTCAGCCACGACCGGGAGCTGCTGGAGCGGGTCGACCAGATCGCCGACCTGCGCGACGGCGAAGTCCGCTGGTACGGCGGCAACTTCACGGACTACGAGGAGATGCTCGCCGCCGAGCAGGAGGCCGCCGAGCGGATGGTCCGGGTCGCGGAGGCCGACGTGGAGCGGCAGAAGCGCGAACTGTCCGATGCCCACGCCAAATTGGCGCGGCGCAAGCGGTACGGCCAGAAGATGAACGACACCAAGCGCGAACCGAAGATCGTCATGGGCGCCCGCAAGCGCGCGGCGCAGGAGTCGGCCGGCAAGCACCGCATCATGCACACCGAGAAGCTGGCGCAGGCGAAGGAGCGGCTGGACCAGGCGGTGGATGCCGTACGGGACGACGCCGAGATCCGGATCAAACTGCCCGCCACCCAGGTCCCGCCGGGGCGGCGCGTGCTGACACTGGCGGATCTGCGGCTGGCTCACGGCGCCGCGGTGCAGGGCGAGTGGGAGCTGCGCGGCCCTGAGCGGATCGCACTGGTGGGCGGCAACGGCTCGGGCAAGACCACCCTGCTGCGGACGATCGCGGGGGAACTCGCCCCGGAGTCCGGGGAGGCGGTGACGCACGTACCGACGCGGTATCTGCCGCAGCGCCTCGACGTACTGGACGACGACCGCTCGGTGGTGGAGAACGTGGCGCGGTTCGCCCCGCACGCCACGAACAACCTGATCCGGGCGCGGCTCGCGCACTTCCTGCTCCGGGGGGCCCGCGCGGACCGGCCGGCGGGCACGCTGTCGGGCGGCGAACGGTTCCGGGCGACGCTGGCGGCGCTGCTGCTGGCCGAGCCGGCTCCGCAGCTGCTCATGCTGGACGAGCCGACGAACAACCTCGACCTGGCGAGCGTACGGCAGTTGACGGACGCGCTGGACTCGTACGAGGGGGCGCTCGTGGTGGCGAGCCACGACGTGCCGTTCCTGGAGTCGATCGGCATCACGCGGTGGCTGCTGCTCGACGGCGAGCTGCGCCCGACGACGGCCGAGGAGGTACGGGAGTCCCGGTGGCAGGGGTGATCCCGCAGCCGGGCACCCTCGGGGCAGGCCCGGCTCCCGGGGTCGGGGCCGGCTTCAGGACAAGGGGAGCGGCAGCGGCAGGGGCAGGGGCAGGGGCAGGGGCAGCGGGAGTAAGGCCCAGGATTTGGTGCCGCCCGCAGGGGTGAGGACGGGGGTGAGCCCCCAGTCCCCGCCGCACGCCTCGACCACCGCCGCGAGCAGCCACATCTCACGGCTGCGCCGGCGCCGGCACTCCTCGCTCGCATCGGGCGAGGAGTGCGCGGGGTGTTGGTCGTAGACGACGATCCGCAGCGCGTCGAACTGCCATCGGATCTTCAGCACCATCTCTTTGTCGGGTGTGAACCGGTGGGCGCAGGCGACGAGTTCCGAGGCCGCGAGGGCCGCGGTGTCGAGCAGGTCGCGCAGCCCGTGCCGGGTGAGCAGGGCCCGTACGGCGGAGCGGGCGCTGCCCGCGCAGTAGGCGCCGCCGGGCAGGCCTATGGAGTAGCGCAGCTTCTCCGCCTCGGGCGGAGCCTGCCGGAACTCATGGACCGACCGCAGGCCACGGAGGGTGCCCGTCATCGTGCTGCTCCAAGTTCTGAGGTGGGCGGCGTGACCGAGAGCTTGTGGTCAACCCGCCTGTGGCCATACAAGGGCTCGGCGTCGCCCCGTGTGAGACTTGCACTACCGACCGTAGCGTAACCCGGTGCACAGTGCTACTACTTGTACGACCACTTGATGTTTTCTCATGGCATATCCGGCATCGATACGGGCAGCGCCACCTGCCCGCGGGCCGGGGATAGGGGGATCCATGCCACCCAGGAGTACGCCGACCGCGCGGCAGCAGCGCCTGGGCTCCGAGCTGCGCAAGCTCCGCGAGCAGTCGGGAATGACGGTCCAGCAGGCCGCGGCGCTCCTGGGCGTCGACCGCACGCGGATCCCGAACATCGAGTCGGGCCGGATAGGCATCAGCGCCGAGCGCGTGCGCACCCTCGCCTTCAACTACGACTGCCCGGACCCGGGTTTGGCCGACCTGCTCGCCTCGATGGCGCAGGAGCGGGACAAGGGGTGGTGGGAGCAGCACCGGGGGATGCTGCCGCCCGCCCTCCTGGACATCTGCGAACTGGAACACCACTCCGTCGAGTTGAACACCGCCGTGACCACGCACATACCCGGCCTGCTCCAGACCGAGGCGCACGCGCGGGCGGTCTTCGACACGGCCGACCCGCCGCTGCCGGAGCCGGATCTCCAGGCCCGCCTCGCGCTGCGGATGAACCGCCGGCAGATCTTCGCGCGCGAACGGCCGCCGCTGTACGAAGCGGTGGTGCACGAGGCCGCGCTGCGGATGCAGTTCGGCGGGCCGAAGGTGGCGCGGGCGCAGCTGGAGCACATATTGGAGGAGTCGGAGCGGGCGCGTACGACGGTGCGGGTCATCCCGTTCACCGCCGGGGGCTTCCCCGGCGCCGGGCAGTCCTTCACGTACGCCGCCGCCTCGATATGCCGGCTGGACACCGTGCAGCTCGACAGCTCGCACGGCTCGATGCTGCTGGACTCCCACATGAAGCTGATGCGCTACCGCGGGCTGCTGGAGCGGCTGCGCACGCTGGCACTGCCGGCCGCGGCCTCGCGCGATTTCGTCCGCGCCGTCGCCCAGACGCTCTGACCCGGCCGACCGGATCCCGACGAGGAGACGAGAAGACTCCATGAACACGATGCCGACGAACACTCCCGCGGCACCCGCCGCCCCCGCCACGCTCGCCACGCTCGCCGCCTCCCCGGCCGGCCCCGCCATCGCCTGGGGGGAGGCCTTCTGCAGCGAGGGGGCCAACTGTTTCCGCTTCGGGCGCGACGCCGAGGGCCGGGCGTACATCGGGACCACCGGGTCCGCGACGTACGTCACGGACTCGATCGACGCCCTCCGAGCCCTGGTCTCGGCCGTCAAGGCGGGGGCGGCGGACCACCTGCTCGCGTGACTTGGGCCCCGGGTTGCCCAGCCAGACCCCTCCCAAACTGCGCAGATAACGGGATGTAACCGGGCATACCCATGGCTGGGGCTTGGCGGGCCTTGATGGCGCGCTTAACCTACGACTCCGTAGGCTACGGAACCGTAGGTAATTCGCTTTGCACCCAGGAGTACCCGTGACGATCACCTCTCCCCACCTCGGCAGCTCGGAGGCGTGGACCGACGCCAAGCTGCTGTACGCGCTGGAAGAGGTGGTCGAGAAGGAGCTCAACCGCCATCTGAAGGTCACCAAGGACTGGATGCCCCACGAGTACGTCCCGTGGAGCGACGGCCGGAACTTCCCGGGCTTCTTCGAGGACGGCGAGGCCTGGGACCCGCAGCAGTCCAAGGTCACCGACATCGGCAAGATCGCGCTGGTCGTGAACCTGCTGACCGAGGACAACCTCCCCAGCTACCACCACGAGATCGCCTCGCTCTTCGGCCGCAACGGCGCCTGGGGCACCTGGGTGCACCGCTGGACCGCCGAGGAGGGCCGCCACGGCATCGTGATGCGCGACTACCTGCTGGCCTCGCGCGCCGTGGACCCGGACAAGCTCGAAGCGTTCCGCATGCAGCACATGTCGGAGGGGTTCGAGTCCGACAACCGCCACTCGATGCTGCACTCGGTGGCGTACGTCGCCTTCCAGGAGCTCGCGACCCGCATCTCGCACCGCAACACCGGCCACCAGTCCGGTGACCCGGTCTGCGACAGGATGCTGGCGCGCATCGCGCAGGACGAGAACCTGCACATGGTCTTCTACCGCAACCTGCTGGGCGCCGCCTTCGAGCTCGCTCCGGACCTGACGATGCAGGCCGTGCGGGACGTCGTCGTGAACTTCCGGATGCCCGGACACGGCATGCCCGGGTTCGAGCGGATGGCCGCCCAGATGGCGATCGGCGGGGTCTACAACCTGCGGATCCACCACGACGACGTACTGAGCCCCGTGATCCGCTTCCTGAAGATCATGGACATCGACGGCCTCGGCCCCGAGGGCCAGAAGACACAGGAGGAACTCGGGCTCTTCATGAACGGCCTGGACGGCGAGGCCCGCAAGTTCGACGAGCGCCTGGCCGCCCGCGCGGCGCGCATCGCGGCCCGCAAGGGCTGATCGGCACCACGGCCCGAGCCCTGGCAGAGCACCGCTCTGCCAGGGCTTCGCGTTGTCCGGTCAGCCGCGCGGCCGCAGGGCCAGGCGCTCGGCCTCCGAGAGGCCGCCCCAGACGCCGAAGCGCTCGTCGTTGGCCAGGGCGTACTCCAGGCACGCCGCCCGCCCCTCGCACGCCCCGCACAGCCGCTTCGCGTCGCGCAGCGACGAGCCGGGCTCCGGGAAGAAGAAGCCCGGACCCGTCTGGGCGCACAGGGCGAGCTCGTACCAAGCGGTAGCGCTGGTGGCGCTGGCGGTAGTGGTGTTCATCGACATGCCGCAGAGCCTCGCCGCAACCGATGGACATCCGATCAACGCCTGATCAACAAGCGCAGCTCGGTGGCGTCCGGAGCGGAAGTCGGGAAGGCTGGGGCGCATGGTTTCGGTATTGCAGAACGTGGCGATCGACTGTGGGCCGCCATGAATTCCTGACGCCGAAGCGCCGCCCTGGCCCCGCTCCGCGGGGAAACGTTCGGACGGCGGTCAGTCCTCGTGTTTGGCGCGGCTCGGCTGCACGCGTTTGGGTTCGCCCGGCATTTTGGGGTAGTCCGGCGGGTAGGGCATGTCGCCCAGGCCGTGGTCGTGTTCGTGGCGGTCCGCCAGTTCCAGGGCGGCGTCGAGGGTGAAGGCGTGGTCGTCCATGTCCGCGTGGAGGTCGCCCAGTTCAGCGAAGCGCGCCGGCATCGTGACGATGTCGAAGTCGCGCGGCTCCGCGTCGTCCAGCTCCTCCCAGCGCAGCGGCGCCGAAACCGGGGCGTGCGGGCGCGGGCGGACGGAGTAGGCGGAGGCGATGGTGCGGTCGCGCGCCGTCTGGTTGTAGTCGACGAAGATCCGCTCGCCGCGCTCCTCCTTCCACCAGGCGGTGGTGACCTTCCCCGGCATCCTGCGCTCCAGGTCCCGGCCGATGGCGATGGCGCAGCGGCGGACCTCCGTGAAGGTCCAGCGCGGTGCGATCGGCACGAAGACGTGCAGCCCGCGGCCGCCCGAGGTCTTGGGCCAGCCCCGCAGGCCCAGCTCTTCGAGGAGTACGCGCAGTTCGTGCGCGGCCGCCACCGCGTCGTGGTAGTCGGTGCCCGGCTGCGGGTCCAGGTCGATGCGCAGTTCGTCGGGCCGGTCGGTGTCCGTACGGCGCACCGGCCAGGGGTGGAAGGTGAGGCAGCCCAGGTTGGCCGCCCATAGGACGGCGGCCGGTTCGGTCGGGCAGATCTCGTCGGCGGTGCGACCGCTCGGGAAGGAGATGTGGGCGGTCGGGATCCAGTCGGGCAGGTTCTTCGGGGCCCGCTTCTGGAAGAAGGACTCGCCGTCCACCCCGTCGGGGAACCGCTCCAGCGTCGTGGGCCGGTTGCGCAGGGCGCGGGTGATGCCGTCCGCGACCGCGAGGTAGTACGCGGCGACGTCCCCCTTGGTGAGACCGCGCTCGGGGAAGTACACCTTGCCCGGGTTGGAGAGCCGTACGGCCCGTCCGCCCGCGTCCAGCTCGATCGCATTGCCCGCAGCACCCATGGGGGCCACGGTAGGCGGGCCCGGCCGGGTGTGCATACCGGGCGGGTCCGGACGTACCACCGCAGAATCTGAAGCATGGACCTGCCGGTGATGCCGCCCGTGAAGCCGATGCTCGCCAAATCCGTGTCCAAGATCCCGCCCGGCATGCAGTACGAGGCCAAGTGGGACGGCTTCCGCGCCATCGTCCACCGCGACGGCGACGAGATCGAGATCGGCAGCCGCACGGGCAAGACCCTGACCCGGTACTTCCCGGAGCTGGTGGCGGCCCTGAAGGAGAACCTGCCGGCCCGGTGCGTCATGGACGGCGAGATCGTCATCGTTCAGGGCGGGCGGCTCGACTTCGACCGCCTCACCGAGCGCATCCACCCCGCGGCCTCCCGCGTCCGCACGCTCTCCGAGGCGACCCCCGCCAGCTTCGTCGCCTTCGATCTGCTCGCGCTCGGCGACGAGGCGCTCCTCGACACCCCGCTCGCCGACCGCCGTACCGCGCTCGTCGATGCCCTTTCCACCGCTCGGCCCCCCGTTCACCTCGCGCCCGCGACCACCGACCCCGCGCTCGCGCAGGAGTGGTTCGAGCGGTTCGAGGGCGCCGGGCTCGACGGGGTGATCGCCAAACCCCTCGATCTCCCCTACCGGCCCGATGCCCGCCTCATGTTCAAGATCAAGCACGAGCGTACGGCCGACGTCGTCATCGCGGGTTTCCGTTTCCACAAGAGCGGTCCGATCATCGGATCGCTGCTGCTCGGGCTGTACGACGACGGCGGCACCCTCCAGCACGTGGGCGTCTGCGCCGCCTTCCCCATGAAGCGCCGCGCCGAACTGGTGGAGGAGCTCGAACCGCTGCGGATGGCGGACCCCGCCGGGCACCCCTGGGCCGCCTGGGCCGAGGAGTCGGCCCACGAGAGCGCCCGGCTGCCCGGCGCGCAGAGCCGCTGGACCGGCAAGAAGGACCTCTCCTGGGTCCCGCTGCGCCCCGAGCGGGTCTGCGAGGTCGCCTACGACCACATGGAGGGCGACCGCTTCCGGCACACCGCGCAGTTCCGCCGCTGGCGGCCCGACCGGGCGCCGGCGAGCTGCACCTACGCCCAGTTGGAGGAGGTCGTGGGGTACGACCTCGCCGAGGTCCTCGGCATGGGCGGAACCTAGGGGTTCGCACCCAGCTTTATGCGAAGACGTGCATAGTCGCGTTCACGCATAGACGGCCCCGCCGGTCGCTCCGTACGGTCATGGTCATCGGGCCCAGCGGGGGCCTGACACCGAGGGGGCTCCACATGGCACGTGAGGAACTGACCCGGCTCACAGGCAACGGAAACGGCGAGTGCGGACAGGGCGACTGCCCGAACGTGTACCGGACCGCGTCCGGCTCGTTCATCGTCCAGGGAGACACTTCCGACGCCTTCACCCCGCCGACCGGCGAGGGGCTCGTGGAGATCCCCGAAGCAGTGCTCAGGGAGGCGTTCCGTGCTCTTGGATGGTGAAGACTGGGCGTCGAAGTTCAGGACGTTCCAGACAGAAGCCTGGCGGCTTGAGACCCTGCCCCAGTACCTCGTACCGCAGGAAGCGGACGAGTTCGCCGCCTTCAAGGCTGGGGCCCGGTTCCCCGGCCCGTACGAGGACTCGTGGACGGAGATGGTCCGCACCAGCAAGGTGGGGCGCGTGCACGTCCTCACACAGCCGCTCAGTGACTACCTGCGGTTCGAGTTCGAGCGGTACTACCAGCACCAGGCCCCGGCCGGGGAAGACATCCGGATTCTCGACGTGACCGACCGGCCGAACCCGCTGCCGGACGTCCAGGACTTCTGGATGTTCGACCGCTCCACGGTCGTGCTCATGCACTACCAACCGGATGGCAAGCAGATCAGCCGCGAAGTCTACGAGGGCGACACAGCCCTGTTCATCGAGTACCAGCGCATCGCCGTAGCCGCGTCTGTGCCATTCCTGGAGTACGTCGCTAGGTGAGTGTCGAACCAGAGGAGCTGGGCCAGTCAGGCGAAGAACTGGCGGCCCTGCTGAAGGCAGTGCGCAAGCGGTCCGGGCTCTCAGGGGCTCGGGCCGCCGCGCGCTGCAACATGTCTCAGTCGAAGGTCAGCCGGATCGAAAACGGCAAGGTCCGTCCGTCCCTCGTGGACGTAGAGCAACTCTTGAGAGCCTGCGATGCGGCCCCAGGCCTGGTCACGCAGGTCATGACCCTGGCCCGACTGGCGAACACCGAGTGGCAGGGCGCCCGGGGCATGCGGCGCAAGGGCCTCGACAAGAAGCAGCTTGAGCTGGCCGGCCTCGAAGCGTCGTCAGCTGAGTTCCGGTTCTTCCTCCTGTCGATGATCACGGGCCTGCTCTCGACGCCGGAGTACATCCGGGCGAGCCTCGCCCACATCCCCGGTGATCACTCCAAGACGATCGCCAAGAAGCTGGAACGGCAGCAGGTCCTGTACGACCGCTCGAAGCGGTTCACGTTCATCCTCACTGAGCAGGCCGTTCGCTGGCCCCTCGTAGGCCCTGACGCGCTTGCCGTACAGATCGACCACCTGGCCTCACTCACGCACCTGCCGAACGTCAAGCTCGGCGTGATCCCCATAACGGTGCCCACCGGCCCGGCCCCGCTGAACACCTTCACGGTCTACGACGAGCGTATTGCCACGGTCGAACTGTCCACGGGCGTCATGGTCTTCCGAGACCCCCGGGACGTGGCCAGCCACCGTGAAGAGTTCTCTCACCTTGAGGATCGAGCCCTGTTCGGAGAGGACGCACGGGCCTTTCTGAGGGCGTGCGCAACCGCCCTCCGATGATCTTTAGTCCATGACGCGCGTGATCGCGTTCAGCCCCCGCTGAGGGGTGAAGGATTGCCCCTCAGTGACGGCGACCGCGAGGGGTGCGACATGGCGAGCACGCAGACCAGGACCGTAAGTCCAGAGGTAGCCCGCCTCTTCATGCCCGCGCGGCCGGAGGCCCCCGCCGACTGCGCGAAGTGCCAGAAGTGGGCCGAGGAGCGCTCTGCGGCTACGGGCCCCCTGGCGGGCACTGTCGTCAGCGATAGGAACGTGCTGATCCGGCGCCACGCTGCGCGGGGGCACCAATGACCATGACCCTGCGTGTCTCCCACGACGGCGGCCAAACCTTCGGCGGAGAGCTCGTCTACCCGACCGACCGCGCGGAGAAGCCGTTGACCCCTGCCGCGTCGGCCCGGTGGCCGCCGTGCCGGTGCAAGCGCTGCCGCACGGAGGCAGCCGCACCCATCCGAGAGGAGGTGCAGTCCTGACCGACCCCGGCGACAAGTCCGGAGGTTCCGGCGGAGGCCAGTTCCCGCCCCCGCCCCAGTAGCCGCTACGCGGCTACCTCACCGTCTGATCTGAGAGGAGCAACACCATGACGACCATGCTCGAAAGCCCCGTCGCCTTACGGCACGGGCGGGACCTCGTCAGTCCCGAGCTGTTCGAGAAGGTGTCCGTGTTCTGCGCGGAGGAGTACGGACACGAGCTGTCCACCGCCCGCCGGATCGTGGACCAGGCCCTTGCCTTCCTCAAGGTCACGGGCGACACCCGCGCCTTCGACATGACCCCGTCGGACGCCGTTGACCCCGGATGGCACTCGTTCGTGCTCCACACACAGGCATACGCCGCGTGGTGCCAGGAGCAGTTCGGGTTCTTCCTCGGACACGAGCCCAAGGCCACCGTCCGCACCCGCCCCCTGATCGGGTCCGTGGTGGACCGCGTCAGGGCCGCCGGGTTCCACGTGGATGACCGGCTGTGGGGCTCCGTGAAGGAGTGCAACCCGCCCGCGTGCTGCGGTGACGGCGACGGCTGCTGACCCCACCCGATGAATGAGCCCCGGGTGCCGCGAATGCACCCGGGGCTCACCCATGAACAGAGGTTATCCCTCATGGCAGTTGGCGAGACCCTGGAGGGACAGAGCAGGGTCACCGTGTTCGCGATGTTCGGCGCCGTCTTCGGATACGCGACCCACTCGCTGGACGCCCGGCAACTAGGTGAAGTGGCCGTGATCGGCCCCCTGACCCCCGGAGTGGAGTGGCCCCGGCTGTGGCAGATGGCCCGCACCTGCGGGAAGTCCGCCGCCAAGGACATCGACCTTGCACAGTGGATTCTGATCCAGGCCACCCGTGCGTTCGTCTGCGGCAGCGACCGCATCGCGCAGCTCGACAAAGAGGGCTGGAAGCTGGATCCCGGCGGCAAGCGCGTCACCTTCGAGGCCCCCTACGCCCACCGTGACCACCTGTGGACCGGGAACCTGACCGTGGAAGGGCTCACCCCTGACCAGGTAGCCGAACGGCCGACCATCTACCGCGCCTAGTGGGAGTACAGGTCCGGCTTCTTCAGCCAGGGGCGCAGCTCCAGCCGATCGAAGAGGCGCACCTCACGGCCGGAAACGTCACGGTCGCGGGTGGTCTCCACCAGGACGCCACGATGCCGGGCCACCAGCCCGTGAACGTCGTTCTCCTGCCCCTCGAAGGAGTCGGACCAGACTCTCGCAGCGCCCCCAGTAGACGTACCTGGCCCATGTGTGGATCTTCCCTCCAGTGCGGCAGTGCCGCGACTCGTAGTGGAGGGTGCTTTACGCGGTCGCCTACGACCACATGGAGGGCGACCGCTTCCGGCACACCGCGCAGTTCCGCCGCTGGCGGCCCGACCGGGCGCCGGCGAGCTGCACCTACGCCCAGTTGGAGGAGGTCGTGGGGTACGACCTCGCCGAGGTCCTCGGGCCCGGCGGCTGAAGGCTCAGCCCGCCGTCAGCTTCTCCCACTCCCCCCGGTCCGGCCCCGCCGCGTTCGGCGCGTAGTCGGGCCGCGCCGCCAGCCACCGCGCCACCCGGGCCCGTACTTCCGGATCCGCGTACGCCCGCTCCGGCGGCTCGGCCAGGTGCCGCACCCGGGCCCGGGCCCGCATCACCTCCGGGTCCTCCAGCGCGCAGTCGAACAGCGCCGCCACCTCGCGCGCCGTCCCCGTACGCACGGCCCGGGTCGCGAACCGCTCCCCGATGGCCGCGTCGGCGACGACCTGGAAGTCGAACCACGGCTTCAGCGTGCGCACGGCCCACGCGTGGTACTCGGCGGCGAACCCCACCGACCCCGGATCCCGGTGCACCGTACGGGCCACCCGGAGCGCGGCCCACAGCGCCAGCGAAGTGCCCTGCCCCAGCGTCGGGTTGGTGTGGGTGATGGCGTCACCCACGGGGATCAGCCCGGCCGCCAGCGGCCCGTGCTCATCGACGTACGGGCTCCACCGGTTGTCGAGGCTCGCGGTGGCCAGGACCTCCGAGAGCGGCTCGACCCCCGGCACCAGCCAGGCCGCGCCGGGCGGGAAGGCCCGCGCGGCGGCTTCGAACACGGCCGGATCGCGCAGCGCCGACCGGGTGGTGTCCTCGGTGTGCACGAAGAGGGTGACGGCGAACAGCCGGTTGTCCGCGGGGAAGACCGCGCACCCGGCGAAGCTGCCGCCCGTCACCGCCCAGGGCCGGCGCGGCCCCTCCTCCTGCCCCTCGGGCAGCCGGTACCAGCGGCAGAAGTACGCGAGCCCCGTGCGGTGCCGCTCCACGAGGGCGGGCCGGCAGCCCGCCGCGGCGAGCCGGCGCTCGGCGCCGCCGCGCCGCCCGCCCGCGTCGACCACGAGGTCGCCCTCGTACGCACCGGCCCCGGTGGTCACTCCCGTCACACGGATCCCGGAGGTGTCCTGGACCGAGGTCAGCCCGGTGACCGGCTCCCCGTACCGCGCCACGACCCCCGCTTCGGCGCGCAGCGCGGTGGCCAGGGCACTCTCCAGCACGATGCGCCGGGCCTGCAGCATGACCAGGTCCTCGTCCCCGGGCCGCGCGGGCGGGCGTACGTCGAACCAGTCCAGCTCGTGCCGCTCGCGGGCTCCGAGCCGGAGCATCTCCGCGTACACGTCGGGCAGTTCGTCGCACAGTACGTTGCGGGCGGCGCCGAGCAGCGCGTGCGGCTGGGTCGCCTGTGGCACGGCCGGCCGGCGCCAGCCGAAGAAGTCGCGGTCGAGCGCGGCGCCGGGGGCCCGGGTGTCCCGTTCGAAGAGCTCGACGCCGTGTCCGGCGCGTGCCGCGAGCAGCGCGGTCGCCTGCCCTCCGACGCCCCCGCCGATGACCAGCACATGTGCCACTGCGCCCCCTGAAGCCGTATGACGATCAGACCGCCCAGAGCCTGCGCTGCCGGACCCTGACCGAAACCCGCACACCAGTCCTATGCGGTCCGGTACTCCCGCAGCGCCAGCCGCGTCTCCTCCTCCACGAGGTCGGCGTTGACGGCCGCCGCCACCTGCACGCCCTGCGCCGCCGCGCCCGCGACCTGCTGCACCGGGGAGCCGACGTTCCCCGCGACCCACACCCCGGGGAGGGCGGTCGCGCCCGTCGCGGGATCGGCGTCGGCGCAGGTGCCGATCACATGGCCGTCCCGCTCCAGGCTGGTGACCGGCATGCCCAGGCCGGTCAGGACGCCGGCGCGGGCGGCGAACCTCGGGGCCACCACGAGCGCCCGGCACTCCACCGTCCCGCCGTCGGCCAGGGTCACCCCGACCAGCCGGTCCTCGGCGATGGCCAGGCCGGTGACCTCGCCCTCCACCACTCGGACGCCCCGGGCCGCCAGCAGCTCCCGTTCCTCCGCGGTGAGGTGCCACGTGTGGGACAGCAGTGTCACCTGTCCGGTCCACTGCCGCCAGAGCTGCGCCTGGTGCACCGCGAGGGGCCCGGTGGCCAGCACCGCCAGCGGCTGGTCCCGCACCTCCCAGCCGTGGCAGTACGGGCAGTGCAGCACGTCCCGTCCCCAGCGGGCCGCCAGCCCCGGTACCGCGGGCAGCTCGTCCACCAGGCCGGTCGCGACCAGCAACCGCCGTGCGCGCACCGCCCCGCCGTCCGCGCAGCGGACCAGGAACTCCCCGTCGGGCAGCCGGTCCACGGCGACGACCACGCCGGACCGGACCTCCCCGCCGTACCCGGCCACCTCCGCCCGCCCCTTGGCCAACAGTTCGGCGGGGCTCGCCCCGTCGTGGCCGAGGTAGCCGTGCATGTGCGCGGCGGGGGCATTGCGCGGGCTGCCGGAGTCGATCACCAGCACGGAACGGCGGGCCCGGGCCAGGGTCAGCGCCCCGGCCAGGCCGGCGGCCCCGCCGCCCACGACGACCACGTCGAAACGTTCTTCCATCACCTTGTCCATACCGGCGAGGGTGTGCCCGAGAGTGCCCACTTGACAAATGTTGTTGCCGAACCGGCAAATGGAACCATGACCACGGAACGCGGACGCGACGACGAGGAGCTCGCCGGCGTGCTCACCGCAGTGGGCCCCCGGCTGCGGGCGCTGCGCCAGGAGCGCGGCACCACGCTGGCCCAGCTCTCGGAAGTGACCGGGATCTCGCTCTCCACCCTCTCCCGGCTGGAGTCCGGCCGGCGCAAGCCGACCCTGGAGCTGCTGCTCCCGCTGGCCCGGGCCCACCGGGTGGCGCTCGACGAGTTGGTCGGCGCCCCCGAGACCGGCGATCCCCGGATCCGCCCGCGGCCCTTCGTACGGCACGGCGACACGTACGTGCCGCTGACCCGGAACTTCGGCGGGGTGCAGGCCTTCAAGCAGATCCTGCCGCCGCGCGATGCCGCGCAACCCCTCCCTGAACTGCGCGTCCACGAGGGCTACGAGTGGCTGTACGTGCTCTCCGGGCGGGTCCGGCTGCTGCTGGGCGCGCACGACCTGGTCCTCACCCCGGGCGAGGCGGCCGAGTTCGACACCCACACCCCGCACGCCTTCTTCAACGCGGGCCCGCAGCCCGCGGAGTTCCTCAGCCTGTTCGGCCCGCAGGGCGAGCGGATGCACGTCCGCGCCCGCCCCTCCACCCCCTCCTCGGAAGGACGCTCATGAACTCCCCCGCCGCCCGGCAGCGCTCCGTCCCCGAGCCCAACGCCGTGGTCGGCGTCGGCCTGGTCGTGGTCCGCGCCGACGGCCGCGTCCTGCTCGGCCAGGCGCACGACGGCCGCTGGGAGCTGCCCGGCGGCAAGGTCGACCCCGGGGAGGGCTTCGAGCAGGCCGCGGCGCGCGAGCTGGCCGAGGAGACGGATCTTCGGGCGGCGCCGGAGGGCATCCGCATCCTGTCGGTGCGCATCGACGCGCAGGCCGGGGTGACCCGGCTGACGGCGGCCGCCGTCACCGAGGCCGCCGAGGGCACCGCGACCGTCACCGAGCCCCACAAGATCGCCCGCTGGCAGTGGTTCGCCCCGGACGCGATCCCCGACGCCCTCTACGCCCCCTCCGAGGGGGTCATCCGCGCCTGGCGCCCGGACTGGCGCCCCGGACCGGCGCCCGGCCTCCCGGCCGGCGCCCTCCCGGCCGGCGGGCTCCCGCCCGGGGGCCCGGCCGCCCTCCCGACCCCACCTGCGTACGACTATCCGACCACCTGACGCGCACCGGCGCCGGCCCGGACCGGCCACCGGACCCTACCGACGGCCCGCCGCCGCCCGTGGCGCGAAATTGCCCTCCCCCAGGTCCTCGGCCAGCAGCCGCTTCGCGATGGCGTCCGCCGCCACCCGCAGCTCCGCGCTGCGCGGCCGGCCCCGGTCCTTCTCCAGCTGGTCCCCGAGCCACTGGGCCCACGCCCCCGAGATGACGGCCGCCTCCCGCTCCCCCGCCGGGGTGTGCGCGAAGTAGCCGTTCTCCCGCGTCAGGTACCCCTCCGTCACCATCCGGTCGAAGACCGGCACCAGCACCTCCGGCGGCAGCGACCGCCGCGACGCGATCAGCCCCAGGCTGGCATGGCCGACCGTCCGGGTCAGCAGGTCCACCTGCATCACCGCCCACGCCCCCGCCATGTCGAGCCGCGTGTCGGACGCGTCCACGATGCCCCGGGCGGTCTCGGGCCCCATGCTCCGTACGAGCTTCCCGACCGCCAGCTCCAGCAGCTTCGCCGAGTCCCCCGAGGCCGTGGCGGGCGAGGCGAAGCCGTCGCCCATGTCGGTGGAGCCGGCCCGGGCGCTGTCGCGGAGCTTGACCTGCTTGAGGAAGAGCGCGACGACGAAGCCCGCCAACGCCACCGGGACGGTCCACAGGAACACCGTCTGCAGGGTGTCCGCGTACGCGGCGATCACCGGGGCGGCCGCCTGCGGGTCGAGTCCGCGTACTCCCTGCGGGCTCTGCGCGGCCGCGCCGAGCGTCGCGGGATCCTCCCCGGTGGCCCGGGCGGCCTCGCCCACCGCCGTCTTGAGCGCGGGAGTCAGGGTGTTGGCGTAGATCGTCCCGAAGACCGCGGTCCCGAAGGAACTGCCGAGCGTACGGAAGAAGGTGACGCCGGACGTGGCCGTGCCGAGGTCGGCGTAGTCCACGGTGTTCTGCACGGCGATGGTCAGCACCTGCATGCACAGGCCGATGCCGACGCCGAGGACGAACATGTACAGGGATTCCAGCCAGGCGTTGGTCCCGGGCCCCATCAGCGACAGCAGGTACAGCCCGAGGCCCATCACAGCGCTGCCGGCGATCGGGAAGATCCGGTAGCGGCCGGTCTTGCTGGTGACGTTGCCGCTGAAGACGGAGGCGATCAGCAGCCCGATGACCATCGGCAGCGTCCGCACGCCCGACACGGTGGCCGAATCCCCGTCGACGTACTGCAAGTAGGTCGGCAGGAAGGTCATCGCGCCGAGCATGGCGAAGCCGACGACGAAGCTCAGCACCGAGCAGACGGTGAAGACCGGGTTGCGGAACAGCCGCATCGGCAGCATCGGCTCGGCGGCCCGGACCTCGGCCAGGCAGAACAGCGCCAGGGCCAGCGCGCCGCCCGCGAAGAGGCCGATGATCATGCCCGAGGTCCAGGCGTACTCGTTGCCGCCCCAGCTCGTGGCCAGGATCAGGGCGCTGGAGCCGATCGCGATGAGGGCGATGCCGAGGTAGTCGATGACGGGCCGGCCGGCGGCCCGTACCGAGGGGATCGTACGCGCGGCCAGGGCGACCACCAGGACGGCGATGGGCACGTTGACGTAGAAGCACCAGCGCCAGGACAGGTTGTCGGTGAACAGCCCGCCCAGCAGCGGTCCGATGACGGTGGACACCCCGAAGACCGCGCCGATCGCGCCCTGGTACTTGCCCCGTTCGCGCAGCGGCACCACATCGGCGATCAGCGCCATGGAGGTGACCATCAGTCCGCCCGCACCGATGCCCTGCACGCCCCGCCACAGGATGAGGAAGGTCATGTTGCCCGCGAGGCCGCACAGGAAGGAGCCGGTGATGAAGACGACCGCGGAGATCTGGAAGATCACTTTCCGGCCGAACATGTCACCGAACTTGCCCACCAGCACCGTCGCGACGGTCTCCGCCAGCAGGTAGGAGGTGACCACCCACGACATGTGGTCGCCGCCGCCGAGGTCCGCCACGATCGTGGGCAGGGCCGTGCCCACGATCGTCTGGTCGAGGGCCGCCAGCAGGACGCCCAGCATGATCGTCCCGAAGATGACGTTGCGTCGCCGCCGGTCGAGCACGGGGGGCGCCGGGAGCGCTGTGGCGGGGGCAGTGGTCACATCTCGCACTCTCACAGCGCTCCCGGCCCCGCGCACCCGGCGCGGGGCCGTACGGGTGAGCCCCGGACCGTATCAGCGCAGGTGGGCGAGGCCCGGGTGCTCCGCCGCGTAACCGTCGAGCAGCCGCCGGGCCACCGCCACCGAGTCCACCAGCGGGTGCAGCGCGAAGGCCTTGACCGCGTCCGCCCTCGAACCGCTCGCCGCGGCGGCCAGCACCTCGCGCTCGACCGCCTTGACCGAGGTCACCAGGCCCGTCGCGTGCAGCGGCAGCGGGGCGACGGCCACCGGGTGGGCCCCGTTGGCGTCGACCAGGCACGGGACCTCGATGACCGCCTGCGCGTCGAGCGCCGAGAGCGTGCCGCGGTTGCGGACGTTGAGGATCAGCGTTGCCCGCTCGTCCCGGGCGATGGCCCGCATCAGCGCCAGGGCGACCTTCTCGTAGCCGCCGGACTCCAGGTCGCTCTCGTCGCGCTCGCCGACGCCCGCCGCCTCGCGGTTCTCGGCCATGTACGTGGCTTCGCGCTCGGCCCGGGTCCGGTCCCAGGCGGCCAGTGCCTCACCGGGACGCCCGGCGCGGCCCGCCTCGGTGTAGAAGCCGCGCTGCTGGTCGCGCAGGAAGGCGCCACGGGTCTGCTCGGCCTCCTGGTAGGCCCGTACCGTGTCACGGTTGAAGTAGTAGTAGTGCAGGTACTCGTTGGGGATCGCGCCGATCGAGCGCAGCCACTCCGCCCCGAAGAGCCGGCCCTCCTCGAAGGACTCCAGGGCCTCGGTATCGGCCAGGAGCCGCGGCAGCTCGTCGCGTCCGCCGATGTGCAGCCCGCGCACCCAGCCCAGGTGGTTGAGGCCGACGTAGTCGATCCAGGCCTCCTCCGGCCGGGCGCCCAGCAGCCGGGCGATCCGCCGCCCGAGCCCCACCGGCGAGTCACAGATCCCGATCACCCGGTCCCCGAGCGCCTCGGCCATCGCCTCGGTGACCACACCGGCCGGGTTGGTGAAGTTGATGACCCACGCCTCGGGTGCGACGCGCGCAATCCTGCGCGCGATCTCCCGGGCCACCGGCACGGTCCGCAGGCCGTACGCGATCCCGCCCGCGCCCACCGTCTCCTGGCCCAGCACTCCCTCGGCCAGAGCGATCCGCTCGTCGGCGGCGCGCCCGTCCAGCCCGCCGACGCGAATGGCCGAAAACACGAAGTCCGCACCGCGCAGGGCCTCGTCGAGGTCCGCGGTGGCGGTGACGGCGGGTGCGTCCGGCACGCCGGCGGCCTGGTCCGCGAGCACCCGGGCCATGGCGCCCAGCCGCCCGGGGTCCTCGTCGTACAGGGTCACCTGCGACACCCTGCCCTCGGCGTGGTCGCCGAGCAGGGCTCCGTAGACGAGCGGTACCCGGAATCCGCCCCCGCCGAGGATCGTCAGCCGCACGCCCTTACCGCCCTTCGCAGTGCCACGTTTCGTGACACCAGTGTCCCCCGCCGGGTCACTCCCCCAGCGGCGGCACGGCGCGCAGCCTCGGCCCCTGGAGCTGCGGCGCGCCGCCGCCCCGGACCGGACCGGTCGGCGCACCCTGCGGCGCCGAGAGGATCAGGGTGATCCGGGTGAGCCCCATCGAGTCGAGCATGCGGCTGGATTCGGCCACCATCCGGCAGCGCACCAGTCCCCAGCCCGGGTCGGGATGGCGCACGCTGCGCACCGCCCCGTCCTGCTCGGCGGCGTCGGCCCCGTGCGTGGTCAGCCAGTGCGGCACGCCGTACCGGTAGGCCGCCTCCATGAAGGGATCGCGGGCCACCTCCTGGCGGATGCTGCGCAGCCCCTCGTCCTCCGGGGCGGCCTCGAGCGCGGTCGCGAAGCGGGCCAACAGCGGTACGCACCAGGCCGGTTCGTGGTCCTCCAGCACGGCCGCGGCGTCCGGGTGGAACAGCACGAAGCGCAGGAAGTTGTCGTCCGGCAGGGCGGTCGGGTGCGGACGCACCGACTGGAACAGCCGGTCGAAGGCCGAGTTGGTGAGGGCCACGTCCCAACGGTGGTCCACCAGGAAACTCGGGTAGGGCACGGCCTCCATCAGGGCCGCGTAGTCACACAGGTAGTCGCGCTGGGCCGGGTCCTCGGGCAGCCGGTTCTCCTCGGCCGCGCGCCAGGTGGGCGGCGGGTCGCGGTCGACCATGACCCGGAAGAGCCAGAAGCGCTGCCGCTCGCTCATCTCCAAGGCCTCGGCCAGGGCGAGCAGTTTGCGGTCCGTCCACTCCTTGACCAGGCCGCGTTCCCAGTTTCCGTACGCACGTACGCTGATCCGCAGCCGTGCCGCCAGGTCCTCCTGGCTCAGCCCCAGCTCTTCCCGGCGTTGGCGCAAAATCTCCTTGCGTCGCTCTGACCGCACGGCGCCGCGTGCGGACTCATCGCCCGCCAGGCGCTCCTCACCGGCTCGGGCGAGGCCATCGGACGGGCCCACCGCTGCGAGATGTGGCACCGAGAGCTCCCCCTCCTCACGGTCTGGATCTTCATTTCCGTGTGGCGATCCTGCTACCGACTTCATTCGAGTGTCAACTATTGTGGCAATTCCAGCCTCTTGACAGCTCATTCCCGCCACAGCTGTGGCAAGTTCTAGCCCTCCGCAGCGTAAGCGGCTAGATTCCAGGAGCCGACCATGTGCCCGTACCGACCTCGCGCGATCTAGGAGAACCACTGGTGACAGACGGCTTCCCGGCTCCCGTCGCGGTGGCCAACGCGCCCCTGGCAGCCACCGTCACGCGCGTCGCCGAACTCGCGGGCAAAATGGGCCGCGACCTGAACCAGGTCTTCGACCTGCGCCGGCTCTCCGAGGCCTCAGGCGTCCCCGCGGACGTGGTCAGGACCCTGCTGGACGGCCGGCCCGCCGGCGAACCCGATCTCCAGGCCCGGTTCCTCCAGCGCCTCGACCTGCTGCGCCGCACCCGGGTCAAGTCCAACGGACGCCGGTACACGCAGCAGGAGATCGCGGACGGCGCCGCCATGTCCCGGCAGCAGGCCGGGGCCCTGATCAACGGGGACCGGCGCCCCACCATGGAGCACTGTGACGCCATCCAGCGCTTCTTCGGCGTCCACGCGGGCTTCCTCACCGCCCACGACGCGGACGCCCTCACCGACGCGCTCCAGCGGACCGAGCAGCAACTGCTCCAGGACTTCGCGGGAAGAGCGCGCGAAACCGTACCGGCCGCTGCCGCTTCGGCAGGCGATCCGCTGGCAAGACTTCTCCAGAACCACGGCGTACGCGGCATCGCCTGGAGAGCCGCCCAACTGCCCAGCGACAAGCACCGGGACAAGGTGACCGAATGGCTGGACATGCTTCTCGAAAGCGTAAAACCGAACGAGTCCTGACCCAGTCGAAAGTCTGGGTCTGATCCTTGAGTCCTGATCCGGATCCGCGCCGACGGGGAGAACGGTGAGCATAGGCAGAGAGCAGCGGCGGTTGTGCGGGGAGCTGGTGGCCGGCATCACGCTGACCGCGCCCGTGGAACCCGTGGACCTCTACGCCGCCCTCTGCGAGGGCATGAGCAAACACCGCGGCCGCCGGGTGGAGTTCCGGATGGCCTCGTTCCCGCCGGGGACGGCCAGCGGCCTGTGGCTCGACATGGCGGACCGCGATCTGGTGGTCATCGAGGAGCGCACGGCACCGGACCACCAACTGGTGATCCTCGGCCACGAGCTGTGGCACATGAAGGCCGGCCACTGCAGCCACCACGTCGACGGCGCCGCCGTCGCCGCGCGGCTGCTCTCGGACGAGGCCGACCTCGGCGAGACCGTCCGGCGGGTCGCCGCGCGCACGCGCGCCGACGTCCAGGAGGAGACCGAAGCGGAAACCTTCGGTTTACTGCTGGGCAGCAGATGCCGTACGTGGCTGGCCGGTTCGGCGAGCCACCGCGCACCGGCGCAGCGTGATCAGTTGGCGGGCCGCATCGAGGCCTCGCTCGGGTACCGGGGGCACAGGAACGACCGTTGAACGGCCAGGACTACTACATACCGGCAGTCGCGATGGGGGTCTCCCTCGCCTTCAAGCTGCCGACCCTGCGCAACAACTGGCGGGACCCGCTGCTCCGCTCGGTCTGCGCCCTGCTGACCCTGGCCGGATCGGTGTTCACCTTCGCCGCCCCGCCGACCATCGAGGCCGTCAACCGCTGGACCGGCATCCCGAACTTCTCCGCCCCGCTCGTCTACTGCCTGATCACCGCCTTCAGCGCCGCCTGCCTCGTGCTGATCGTCAACTGGCGGGGTGGCCCGCCCGAGGAGACCCGGCGCATCTCCCGCCGCTGGATCCTCGGCTACGGTGCGGTGATCGCGACGCTGCCGCTGCTGTTCCTCCTCGGCGACGCCCCGGTGGAGCGGCTGCGCGACTTCGACACGTACTACGCCAACACCCCGTACATCCGGGAGCTGATCGCCCTCTACCTGGTGGCGCACAACGTGGCCGCCTTCGTGATGGTGGCCATGTGCTGGCGCTGGTCGCTCCAGGTGCGCGGCTGGCTGCGCGTCGGCCTGATGATCATCGTCCTGGGCTACGTCTTCAACCTCAGCTACGACGCGACCAAGATGAGCGCGGTGGTCGCCCGCTGGACCGGCCACGACCTCGACTGGCTGAGCACCGACCTCGCCCCGCCGGTCGCCTCCCTCGGCGCGCTCATCAGCGCGGTCGGCTTCGTGCTCCCGCTGGTGTGCCAGCGAGTGTCCGACAGCTGGCAGAACTGGGCGACGTACCGGCGGCTCGGCGCGCTCTGGCACGAGGTGCAGATCTCCGCGCCGAGCGGCACCCCCTGCGTCCGGATGTCCTGGTGGGCCGCCGCCGAGCTCCGGATGATCCAGCGCGAGTCGGACATCCACGACGGGTTCCTGCACCTGGGCCCGTACTTCGACCAGCGCCACCGGGACGGCGCCCTCGCCCGGGCCCTCGCCGGCGGGGCCGACGAGGAGACGGCCCGCGCCGTCGCCGACGCCGCCATGGTCGCGGCCGCCGTACGGGCCCGCACCGCCGACCCCGAGGGCAAGGTCATCGGGGCCAGCGAGGAGAGCGCGCAGCACGCCGCCGACGGGCCGCGGGACCTCGTACGGATCTCCCACGCGCTGCGGCACTCACCGGTCGTGGCGGAGGTCCGGCGGCAGACGGCGCTGTCCGGGGCGCCGGGGGTCTGACCCTCCCGACGGCTTCGGCAGGCTTCGGCAGGCGGATGGCGCTCAGTTCCCGGCGGCCACCGTCACCGCCGGGAACAGGTCCTGGAAGGCGCCGGCGGAGTCGATGCCGCTGCGGCCGTAGGGTGCGTCGAAGCTCCACACCATGAACAGCAGGAACACGATCAGCGCGCTGAACAGTCCGGCGAGCAGCAGCTCCCGGCCCGAGCGCCGGATCTGCAGGGTGAAGATCAGCCCGACCGTGACCACTCCGCCGACCAGCAGCCCGAGCCACACCACGCTCGGCAGCGTCGACTCGTCGCTCTGCGTCCGCGAGTGGCGGGCGTCGTCGGCGGCCGCGATGTGGTCGAGCAGCGGCTGGTAGGCCTGCGCCTGGAGCTCGTTGGCCGGGGCCTGGTGGGTGACGTCGCTGCGCAGCTTGCCCAGCAGCCCGGCGCCCTCGGCGGACGCGGCCTCGCCGGCGGTCAGCCGCGGCCAGTCCACGTTGACGGTGTGGGAGACGTACGCGTCCACCTCGCCCCTGATCCGGTCGCGGACGGGCGCCGGGTAGACATCGGCGCGCTGGGTCACCTCGTACAGCGACTGGGCCTCCCGGCGCACGCTGTCCTCGGCGGCGCCGCGCGCCTCCCAGACGCCCGCGATGGCCAGACCCAGCACGATCGCGTAGACCACGCCGACCATCATCGTCATGTACTCGATGACGTCGGGGGTTTCGCTGGTGTCCTCGTCTTCCGCGGCCCGGCGGTGCCGGATCGCGGTGATGGCGAGGACGACGGCGCACACGAGCGCCATGGCGATGGCCAGGACCAGCCATTCGGACACGAGGGTTCTCCCGTTGGTGAATCGATCGGACGGATCAGTCGGACGGATGGGGTGGGCGGGCGGGCGGATCGAGCGGAGGGGACGTCAGCCGCGGCTCTTGCCCCGGGGCCGCAGGGCGGCGGCCGCGAGGACCGCCGGGGTGGTGACGACGGCCATGAGCATCACGGTGGACATACCGTCCGGGCCGCGCCGCGCCAGGGCCGATGAGTGGTACGGGCGCACGTGGAAGCGGCGTACCGGCGCGGCCGGCGCTTCGACCGCGGCCGGAACCACGGCTTCGGGCGCGGCCGGCGCCGCGACCGGCCCGGCACCCGGCCCGGGTGGCGGCGGCTTCGACGGCGCCTCCCCCGCCTTCGCCGTCGGCCCGGCGAGCCCCGGCAGCACGGCCCCGGGCGGGACCGGCAGCGGCCCGGCCCCGGGGTGCCACACGGTCGGCAGCACGGGCCCGGGCACGATCGCCCGTACGGAAGGCCGCCCGTGCGGCGGCACCGCGGACGGCCGGACCGGCTTCGTCCCCGCCGGCACGCACAGGTCGACGCGGGCCCCGCGCCCGTGGCCGTCGCCCGCGACCTCCACGTGGCCGTGCAGCGGGCAGAGCGCCGCCACCAGACCGGCTCCGGCGAAGTACTGCCAAGCGGTCACCGCGCGTCCTCCCGCATTCCGCTGTCAAGGGACCCCCTCCTGCAGAAACGATCACGGCAGGGCTTCGATACGCGGCAGACAAGTCAAGATCCCTGCGCGAGGGGTCACTTCAAGCCATCGGCGGCACTAGCCTGCCCGGATGGAGGAATGGGAGCGCTGGGAGCGGCGCGTACAGACGGCCGCGCACCCCGTCGCCTACCGGCTGCTGAGCGCGGTCGCCGCCCGGGGCCCCGCCGTGCGGGTGCCCCGCATCGGGGTGGTGGTCAGCGACGCCGCCCTCGCCCGGGAGGTCCTCCTGGACACCGAGGGCTACACGAAGACCGGGCCGGGCGCGGCGGCCGGCCTGTGGACCCCGGTGCTCGGCCCGCGGGTGCTGATCAACATGGAGGGCGCCGAGCACGCGGCGCTGCGCGGACGGCTGGCCGGGCTGTTCACTCCGGGCCGGGTGGCGGCCGTGTGCGAACGGGTGCTGCGCGCTCCGCTCCGCGGCCTGGAGCGGCGGCTGGCGGCGGGCGAGGAGGTGGACCTGGTCCGCGTCGTCCGGGACGGGGCCACCGAGGTGATCCGGGAGCTGGTCGGACTCCCGGACGCCGGGGCGGACTTCGCCGAGGCCTCCGCGGTGCTGTCGTCGGTGCGGCTGTGGCGCACCTCGCTGACCGGTCGCCAGACGAACCGCGCCCGGGCCGCGTTGGCCCGGCTGAGCGGAGCGGCGGTCGCCGCGTACCGGGCGGGAGACGAGTCCACCGTACCGGGGCGGCTGCGGGCGCTGGGGCTGGACGAGGGCGAGGCGCGGGGCGCGGTCGGGGTGTTGCTGCTGACCGGCACCGAGACGCTGGTCTCCTTCGTGCCCCGGCTGATCGCCCTGGTCCACGACAGCGGCCGCGGGCCGGACCGGATCACCGACGCGCTGGTCGAGGACGCGCTGCGGGTGACCTCGCCGACCCCGGTGATGCTGCGCAGCGCCGCCCGGCCGGGGCGCCTCGGGGGTGTGCGGGTCGGGGCCGGGGAACGGGTGGTGATCGCCACGCTGCTGTGCACCCGGGCGTACGGGCCCTTCGCGCCGGAGCCGGGCGGTCCGGGACACTCGGCGGAGCTGCGGCGGCTCTGGTTCGGGGCCGGTCCGCACTTCTGCCTGGGGATGCCCCTGGCGATGGCCGAAATACGCGCGGTGGCCGACGCGCTGCGGGGCTTCCCGCAACTGCGCGTCGTCGACCGCCGTCCGGCCCGGGGCGTGCTGATCCCCGGGTACGCCCGGCTGTCGGTGCGCGCGAACCCGTAGGTTCACCCGCCCGGCGCAGTCCGCCAAGCCCCCGGCCCGGCCCCGCCTCATGATCGGAGGAGCGGTTCCGCAGCTCAGCGGGGTCACCAGGGGAGCAGAGGGACGGTGCCGGGTGGAATCGGACGACAGCCACGTCAGCGGGGGCGGCCACGTCAGCGGCGACAGCGGCGGCGCCAGCCGTCGCGGGACCCTCGAAGCGCAGGTCGACGCCCTGATGGACGGTCTGCGGGCCGACCTCGAACGCCTCGCGGCGATCCCCTCCATCGCCTTCCCCGGATACCCGCCGGAACCCGTCCTGGAAGCGCACGACCTCATCGTCTCGCTGTTGCGGGACGCCGGAGTCCCCAGGATCGAGCGCATCGACCTGCCGGACACCCCGCCGGTGATCTACGGCGAGATCCCGCCGCCCGATCCCGGCGCCCCGACCGTCCTGCTGTACGCGCACTACGACGTCCAGCCCGCCGGCGCCGCCTCCCTGTGGCTGTCCCCGCCCTTCGAGCCGACTCCCGTCCCCGGCGGCCTGCGGGCCCGCGGCATCGCCGACGACAAGTCGAACGTGATCGCGCACCTCGGCATGCTGCGGCTGTACGGAGGCCGCCCGCCGGTCGGGATCAAGCTGGTGATCGAGGGGCAGGAGGAGTACGGCAGCCCCTTCGACGAGTACCCGCCCTCCGACCCCGGGCGCTTCGCCTGTGACGCCATGGTCATCGCCGACCTGGGCAATCTGCGCCCCGGCACCCCCACCCTGACCACCGGGCTGCGCGGCGCCTGCGAGGTGGTGGTGGAGGTCCGCACCCTCGCCGAGCCCCGGCACAGCGGGGAGTTCGGCGGCGCCGCCCCCGATGCCCTGCTGGTCCTGCTCCGGGCGCTGGCCACCTTGCACGACGCGAACGGCGACGTGGCGGTGCCGGGCCTGCGGCGCGACCCGTGGGACGGCACGACCTACACGGAGGAGGAGTTCCGCGACCTCGCCTCGGTGCGGGCCGGCGTGCCGCTGATCGGTACCGGCTCGCTCGGCGAACGCCTGTGGAGCGGCCCCGCCGTCACGGTCATCGGGCTCGACGCACCGGACGTGGCGGGCGCCGCCTCCGCGGTGGTCCCGTACGCCCGGGCCAAGCTGAACCTGCGCTTCCATCCGCACCAGGACCCGGTCGAGGCCCGGGCCGCGCTGGTGAAGCACCTGCGCGCACAGCGCCCCTTCGGCATCCCGCTGACCGTCACCCCGGGCGATACGGGGCCGGGCTTCGAGGCCCGTACGGGCGGGCCGGCGTACCGGGCGGCGCTCATCGCGCTCAAGGAGGCCTGGGGCACGGAGGCCTCGTACGTGGCCACGGGCGGCTCGATCCCCCTGGTGAACGGCATGGCCAAGGCGGCGCCCGCGGCCGAGGTGCTGCTGTTCGGCGCACAGGACAGCATGTGCAACCTGCACGCGCCCAACGAGCGGGTGCTGCTGTCGGAGCTGCGCAACACGGTGGTGGCGATGGCCGCGTTCGTACGGGAGTACGCGGCCGACCACCGCGACGCGGCCGGCCACGACGGCGCGGCAGGCCACAACGGCGAGGGAGGCTCCCTGTGACGACCGCTCCCCCGCCGCCCGCGCCCCCGCAGGAACCGATCCCGGGTCTCGATCCGGATCCGGCCCCCGCGAGGAAGTTCGCCTTCCCGAGCGCGCTGACGATCCTGGCGCTCGTCACGGTCGGAATCTGGATCCTGGCCTTCCTGATCCCGTCAGGCCAGTACGACCGCAACGACAGCGGCGCCCCCGTCTCGGGCACCTACCACCGCGTCGACAACACGCAGAGCTTCGCCGGCCGGCTGAACGACCTGTTCCTCTCCCCCGTCAACGGCCTCTACGGAATCCAGGACGAGAAGACCCAGCAGGTCGGACCGAGCTTCGCCGGCGACCTCTACGGCAGCGCGGGGGTCTTCCTCTTCGTGCTCGCCATCGGCGCGTTCATCACCGTCGTCTTCGCCACCGGCGCCCTCGACCGCGGCATCGCCCGCCTGGCCCACCGGCTGCGCGACCGCGGGGCGCTGCTGATCGCCGCCGTGATGGTGGTCTTCTCCGTCCTGGGCACCGTGGAGGGCTTCGCCGAGGAGACCCTCGGCTTCTACGGCCTACTGGTCCCGATGATGCTGGCCCTCGGCTACGACCGGCTCGTCGCGGTCGGCGCCTCGATCCTGGGCGCGGGCGTGGGCGTGCTGTGCTCCACCGTGAACCCCTTCGCGACGGGCGTGGCCTCGTCCGCCGCCGACATCTCGCTGGGTGACGGCATCTTCCTGCGCTTCGCGATGTGGCTGGTGCTGACCGCCGTGACGGTGCTCTACGTGATCCGGTACGCGCGGCGCGTCCAGAAGGACCCCGCCAAGTCCCTGTGCGGCTTCCTGCCGGGCGACCGGGAGCAGAAGGCGACCGGAGCCGAGGAGGTGGAACCCGAACTGACCGGCCTGCACAAGACGGTTCTGGTCCTGCTGACCCTGGTCTTCGCCTTCATGATCTTCTCGGTGGTGCCCTGGTCCAGTGCGCTCACCGGCAAGGCGGACGCGACCCCGTACCCCTGGGAGCTGGACTGGACCTTCCCGCAGCTCTCCGCGCTGTTCCTGTGTGCGGCCGTGCTGGTGGGCCTGGTGGCCCGGATGGGCGAGGCGAAGCTCAGCGCCACGATCATCCAGGGCGCGGCGGACTTCATCTCGCCGGCCCTGGTCATCATGCTGGCGCGCGGGGTCACGGTCATCATGAACAACTCGAAGATCACCGACACCGTCCTGCACTCCATCGAGGGCGTGGTCAAGGGGACTTCGTCCGGGGTCTTCGCGGTGATCATCTTCCTGGTGAACCTCCCGCTCGCCTTCCTGATCCCCTCCACCTCCGGGCACGCCACGCTCGCCATGCCGATCCTGGCCCCGCTGGCCGACTTCGCCGGGGTCTCGCGCGCGGTGGTGGTCACGGCCTGGCAGTCGGCCAGCGGCTGGATGAACCTCTGGGTCCCGACCACCGCGGTGACCATCGGCGGTGTCGCCCTGGCCAAGGTCGGCTACGACAGGTACCTGCGCTTCGTTTGGCCGCTGCTCGCCATCCTGTTCGTACTGATCTGCGGCTTCGTGGCCCTGGGCGCGGCGTTGTGACGAGGCCTGAACGCGGAAGGGGCGCGACCTGACGGTCGCGCCCCTTCCAGCGTTGCGGTCAGGCGTCCGGGTTGCCGCCGAAGCGCTCCCGGTACGACTCCAGGTCCTCGTCGGTGATCTTCGCGAAGAGCACCGGCGGCACGGTGAACGGCGTCCCCGCCGGGACCGTGTCCAGGGACTTGGCCTGCTCCGGGGTCACCCACGCCGCCGTGTCGTCGGCGAGGTCGAACGCGGAGCGCATGGCGCTCGCCGAGGCCGGGATGAACGGCTCGGAGACCACCGAGTAGAGGTGGATGAGGTTCATCGCGGTGCGCAGGGTCAGCGCCGCGCCGTCCAGGTCGGTCTTGACCTCCAGCCAGGGGGCCTTCTCGTCGAGGTACGCGTTTCCGGCCGACCACAGGGCGCGCAGCGCGGCCGCGGCCTTGCGGTACTGGAGGGACTCCATGTGGCCCTCGTACTCGGCCAGCAGCTCGGCGATCTGCTCGCCCAGCTTGGCCTCGGCCTCCCCGGCGGCGCTGCCCGCGGGGACCTCGTCGCCGAACTTCTTGCGGGAGAAGGTCAGTACGCGGTTGACGAAGTTGCCGAGGGTGCCGCCGAGGTCCTTGTTGACCGTGGCGGCGAAGTGCTCCCACGTGAAGGACGAGTCGTCGGACTCGGGGGCGTTGGCGATGAGGAAGTAGCGCCAGAAGTCGGCCGGGAGGAGCTCCAGCGCCTGGTCGGTGAAGACACCGCGCTTCTGCGAGGTGGAGAACTTGCCGCCGTAGTACGTCAGCCAGTTGAAGGCCTTGACGTAGTCGACCATCTTCCACGGCTCGCGGACACCGAGCTCGGTGGCGGGGAACATCACCGTGTGGAACGGGACGTTGTCCTTGGCCATGAACTGGGTGTAGCGGACGTCCTCGGCCTCGTACCACCACGACTTGTAGTCGCGGTTCTCCGGATCGGCGTCCGCCCACTCCTTGGTGGAGGCGATGTACTCGATCGGGGCGTCGAACCAGACGTAGAAGACCTTGCCCTCGGCGGCCAGCTCGGGCCAGGTGTCGGCCGGGACCGGGACGCCCCAGTCGAGGTCACGCGTGATGGCGCGGTCGTGCAGGCCCTCGGTCAGCCACTTGCGGGCGATCGAGGACGCGAGCTGCGGCCACTCCTCCTCGTGCTGCGCGACCCAGGCCTCGACCTCGTGCTGGAGCTTGGACTGGAGGAGGAAGAGGTGCTTGGTCTCGCGGACCTCCAGGTCCGTGGAGCCGGAGATGGCCGAGCGGGGCTCGATCAGGTCCGTGGGGTCCAGGACGCGGGTGCAGTTCTCGCACTGGTCGCCGCGGGCCTTGTCGTAGCCGCAGTGCGGGCAGGTGCCCTCGACGTAGCGGTCCGGCAGGAAGCGCTCGTCGACCGGCGAGTAGACCTGCCGGATCGCGCGCTCCTCGATGAAGCCGTTGGCCTGGAGTTGCCGGGCGAAGTGCTGGGTGATCTCGCGGTTCTGCGCCGAGGAGCTGCGGCCGAAGTAGTCGAAGGACAGCTCGAAGCCGTCGTAGACCGCCTTCTGGGCGTCATGGGCCTGCGCGCAGAACTCGGAGACCGAGAGGCCGGCCTCCTTGGCGGCGAGCTCGGCGGGGGTGCCGTGCTCGTCGGTGGCGCAGATGTAGAGGACGTCGTGGCCGCGCTGGCGGAGGTACCGGGAGTACACATCCGCCGGAAGCATCGACCCGACCATGTTGCCCAGGTGCTTGATCCCGTTGATGTAGGGAAGCGCGCTGGTGATCAGGTGTCGAGCCATCCTCGGATGCTCCATTTCGTATATGCCGGTACGACGTGACGGTGCGTGGCGGATTGATCCGGTTCATCGTATCGAACCGCCGAAACGCCACGTGCGGCATTTCTTCGGGGTGGGCGTAACGCAGAAGCGAGGACAGTGACCACTGCGTCACGGCCCTCGCGCTGGGGACATGCTACAGCGGGGGAACCGGCCCCCCGACCGGCAGCCGGGGCCGCGCGCCCGTGCGGGCCCGATCATCACGCCTCGTACGCCCGCGGCGGCGCGCGAATGAGGACGGCATATGCGTTTGCGCTGGTTGGGCGGGGGCGTGATCGATACCGATCACAGGTCGGTCATCACCGAACGTAATGCTCCCAGCTTTCATCTATGCGCCCTCCTGATGCGCCCGCGCTGATTTCCTGGCCCGGCACACGGGATGGGGTGGAGCGGTGAGCGATGGCGGACCGGAGGAGTCCGGTGGGGCTGTGGGACTACCGAGCCGGCGACGGCGGCCGACGCCCATGAGTCAGTGGGATCCGACGGCGCGCCTGTCGTACTGGGCCTTTCACACCAACCGGCGCCCGGCGTACATGCGTTTCGCGTACTTGCAGCTGGGCTCCGACGCGGCGGCCGAGCAGGCGGTGGACGCCGCCTTCGATTCGATCATGAACGAGTGGCTGCTGATGCTTCACATGGACCGCCTCGACGCCTACGCCTGGACCGTCCTCAAACAGCGCATCGTCGACCGGCAGCGCCGCCGGAGCCCCTGGCCGGAGCCGATGGACATCAGTGCCTTCGAGGCCGCGCTCAAGGAGGCCCACGCGGAGACCGACCAGTACGAGGTGCTCACCGACACCATCCGCTTCTACTCCGCCGTGTCCCGGCTCGCCGAACGGCAGCGCGACGCCGTGCTGCTGCGGTACGGGCTCCAGTGCACCCCCGGCGAGGCCGCGGCCGTGATGGGCGTGGACGAGGCCACGGTCCGCTCGCAGCTGGGCCAGGCGCACCGGCGGCTCGCCCGCCTGCTCGACACGCCCGCCGAATCATGAGCCGGAACATGAGCCCGAGCATGAGGCGCGACGACGGCGGACTCCCCCGCTCCCTGGCCGAGTTCCTGGCCCGGGCCGGCGTCCGCGACCGCTATCCGCACTACGACATGGGCGCCGCCGAGGCCCGGCTGCTGCGCGGTACCCGGCGCTCCGCGTCGGCGGCCCCCGCCCGGCGCCGGTCGTACGGCTGGAGCGATCCCGTGCGGGACTGCCCGCTCGACTCCGAACGGGCTCGGCGCGACCTCAAGGCCGTCTGCCTCGCCGCCGTGTGCGGGCCCCGCGCCGGAGCCGACCTCGACTCCTTCGTCACCGGCGGCCGCGTCCACCTGCCCGGGGCCCTGGTCTTCGGCTGCCTCCTGCACCTGGCCGGGCTGCGCGAGGGGGCCCGCTTCTGGTGGCAGTTCGCCGCCGGGTCCGGGCGCGCGCGGACCGCTCCCGCCGCCTACTGCCTCTTCCTCGACCACTCCCGGCGCGGCGAGCACCACGACGCCCGGGTCTGGGCGCGCGAGCTGGGCCGGCGCTCGTTCCGGCCGAGCGGCCGCCGGGACCTGCGGGAGGTGCGGCTGTGCGCACAGGCCGCCGTCCTGCGCTACGTCGACCAGCTCGACGACCCCGACCTGGGCCCGGTACCGCTGCCGCGGCCCGGGCTGACCGCCGTCCTGGCCGCGTTCCGGTCGCCGCCGCACGCGGCCGCGGTCCCGGCCGAACCGCCCCGCCCGAGCCCGGGCCCGCTGCGCCACCCCGCGCTGACGGCCGCCGCCCGCGGGACCGAAGTACGGGCCGACGCGGGCGAAGCCCTGGCCGAGGCGCGCCGCGCCCTGGCCGTCGTACGGGTCCTCGAACGGCATCCGCTCGGAGTGCGGGTCGCGCAGCTCCGGCGGGAGGCGGGCCTGGCCGAGGCACAGCTCGTCCCGCTGCTGGCGATGCTGTGCGAGGAGGGGTACGCGTACCGCCCGGGCGTCGGCGTGTACGGCCGCGGGCCCGCCCTCGACCGGCTCGCGGCCCCCGGCGGCCGGGGCCTCGCCCGGCAGCTCCAGCGCACGCTGGCACTGGCCCGGGACAGCGCGGGCGCGGCCGTGTACCTGAGCCGGTACACCGACGGCGAGGTCCGGATCACCCAGATGGCGGACGGGCCCGGAACCCCCCCGGTGCGGGAGTGGGTGGACTTCCGGGACGCCGCGCACGCCAGCGCGGTCGGCAAGTGCCTGCTGACCCAGCTCGACCACGACCGGCGCGCGGACCACGTGGCCCGGCACCGGCCGGCCCGGCTCACCCCGCACACGATCACCGACAGCCGGGCCCTGTTCACCGCGCTGGACGCGCTCGCACCGGGCGCTCCCGTCTTCGACCTGCGCGAGTACTCCCCCGGCGTCGTCTGCGCAGCGGTGCCCATCGCCACCGGCGACGCCGCGGGCAGCCTCGCGCTCTCCCTGCCCGCCGCGCACGCCCACAGGCTGAGCGCGGCCACCGAGGCGCTGCGCCGCAAGGCCGTACCGGTGCTGCTGGCCCTGCTGCTGTCGGGTGCGATCCCCCCGGACGCCCCGGACGCTGTGGCGGAGGGCGTCACCGGCCCCGAAGCCCCGGACGGGCGCGCCGGGGCCGACGGGGCCGGGGGCGCCGCGCTCGAAGCCCCGGAGGCCGACGCCGCGCTGTGCCTCCCGGAGCAGCCGCTGCGCGGAGCCGTCACCCCGGAGACCGTGCGGCACCTGCGGAGCCTGTTCCGCACCGCCCTCGCGCCGCTCGCCCGTACCGGCGCCGCGGCCGACGGCCCGCACCTGGTCAGCGACACCACCGCGGCGGCGGCGTACCTCTTCGACGCCCCGGCGGACACCGGACCGCCGCGGCTGGCGCTGCCGCGCACCTTCGCCCCGCTCAGCCCGGGCAGCCTGCCGACCGCGAACGGGCTGGTGGTGCTGCGCACCTGAGAGCCCCGTGTGCGGGGGCACCATGGCACCGGCCGCGAGTATGGCGCCCCGCACCATGGGCGGCGTACCCGCCGGTGCCTACTGTTGCCCGCCATGACCAGCGAATTCCTTCGGGGGCGGGTCGCCCTCGTCACGGGCGGCGGCAGCGGCATCGGCCGGGCCTGCGCGGTGGCCCTGGCCGCCGCCGGGGCCCGCGTGCACATCGTGGACCGTGACGGGGAGTCGGCCGCGTCCGCGGCGCGGGCGGTGGGCGGGCAGGCCCACACCGCCGACCTGTCCGACCCGGCCGCCATCGAGGACCTGCCGACCGCCGTGGACGTCCTGGTCAACAGCGCCGGGCTGCAACACGTCGCCCCGCTCACCGAGTTCCCGCCCGAGCGCTTCACCCTGATCCAGCAGGTGATGGTCACCGCGCCGTTCCTCCTGCTGCGCCGCGTGCTGCCGCACATGTACGGCGCCCGCTGGGGGCGCGTGGTCAACATCTCCAGCGTCCACGGCCTGCGGGCCAGCGCCTTCAAGTCCGCCTACGTCGCGGCCAAGCACGGGCTGGAGGGGCTCAGCAAGGTCACCGCGCTGGAGGGCGCCCCGTACGGCGTGACCAGCAACTGCATCAGCCCCGGCTACGTACGCACTCCCCTGGTCGAGGCGCAGATCGAGGCCCAGGCCGCCGCGCACGGGATCAGCCCGGACGCCGTGCTGTCCGAGGTGCTGCTGGCCCGGTCCGCGATCAAGCGGCTGATCGAGCCCGAGGAGGTCGCGGCGGCCGCGCTGTGGCTGTGCGGGCCCCACAGCGGCCACCTCACCGGAATATCGCTGCCGCTCGACGGCGGCTGGGGGGCAAACTGATCTTGCCGCCCGGCCTTTCGCTCCACCCGAGGGGATCACGATGACGACCGCGAAGATGCATGCCGACGAGCTCGACATCGACGAGCCCCTCGTACGGCGCCTGATCGCTTCGCAGTTCCCGCAGTGGGCCGCACTGCCCGTCTCCGCGGTGGCCTCGGCGGGCACGGACAACGCCATGTACCGGCTGGGCGAGGACATGGCGGTGCGGCTGCCGCGCGTCCCGGGCTCTGCCCGGCAGGTCGACAAGGAGCAGCGCTGGCTGCCCCGTCTGGGCCCGCACCTGCCGATGGCCGTACCCGTGCCGCTCGGCCTGGGCGTCCCGGGGGCGGAGTTCGGGCTTCCGTGGTCGGTGTACGGGTGGCTCGACGGGGCCAACCTGTACGACGAGCCGCTCACCGAACTCGCCGGCGCGGCGGTCGAGCTCGGCGGTTTCGTCGCCGCCCTGCGCAAGGTCGACGCCACCGGCGGGCCCGCGTCCTACCGGGGCGGCCCGGTGGCCACCCGCGACGCCGATGTCCGCGAGGCGATCCGCGCTCTGGGCGCCGACGGCACGGTGGACGCGGACCTGGCCACCGGGGCGTGGGAGTCGGTCCTGCGGCTGCCGCAGTGGCAGGGGGATCCGGTCTGGGTCCACAGCGATCTGCTGCCGGGCAACATACTGGCCGACCGGGGCCGGCTGAGCGCCGTGATCGACTTCGGCGCCCTCGGCGTCGGCGATCCCGCCGTCGACGTGATGGCCGCCTGGACCCTTTTCACGGCCGAGACCCGCGGCCTGTTCCGGGAGGCCGCCGAGGTGGACGACGACACGTGGGCCAGGGGGCGGGGCTGGGCCCTGGCCTTCGGGCTCACGGCGGACCACTACTACCGCATCGTGAACCCGGTCAACCCGGTCCTCGCAGGCATCGGCAGGCGCGCGGTGAAGGAGGCCCTGCACGACATCCAGGGCCTCCCGACCGCCTGACCTCCCGGTCGTCAGTTGTTGGTGATCCAGGTGCCCTTGGCGGGGTTCCAGTGGATGGTGACCTTCTGGAACTTCTGGGCCTTGCCGCCCGCCTCGTCCATCTCGTCGGTCACCGCGTAACCCAGCGCCTTCTCGTGCCCCGCCGCATGGAAAGCCTCGTAGATCGCCCCGTGCACCACATGCGTCCCCGTCTGCGGCGACCACAGGAACAACCCCTGCTCGAAGAACTGGTACCGGCCCCGGGTCCCGTCCGGCGCCTGCGCCGCATCCGCCTCGTCCATCGTCGGGAAACCCCAACGACGCTCCGCATCCGTCGCCCAGAACTTCTGCAGGATGTCCCCGTAGACCGCGTGGGCCACGTCCGGACGCCAGATCAGGATCCCGTTCTGGAACTGCTGGAAGCGTCCGCCCAGCGAGGCATCGCGCTCACCCCTGGTCGGGGCGCCCAGCGGGCTGCTCGGGCCGCCCATGGCGTCGTACTTGGCGCCGATCGTGCCGTACGGCATCAGGTCGTCCAGCCGGTGGTACCGGCGGGGCGAGAACCCCCGCAGTCCGTCGTTCCACGCCCGCTCCTCGGCCACCTGCCCGAAGTCGTACGTCTCGCGCACCACGGGCCGGGTGTGGGCATCGTCGGCCCACCGCAGGAACAGCGCCACGTGGTCCGTGCCGCCGGAGTCGCGCAGCAGGGCGTCACCGGGCTGCAGGTCGCTCGCGGGGATCTCGTCGGTGACGTTCCACAGGTCCCAGGTGGTCAGGGACGAGTTCAGGTGCCAGGCCATCGACACGAAGCCCGAGCAGTCCGGGCGATAGCAGCCGAACTGGTTGTTGTGGCATCCGCTCTGGCTGTACGGCACCCGCTCGGCGATCCACGACCAGGCGCGGTCCATCGCCTCGCCCCGCCCGATCATGCCGCCGGGTTCCGAGGCGCTCGCGGCGGGCGCCGCGCCGAGCGTGGCGGCGACGGCCGCCAGCGTCAGCGTCACCGCCGCGAGCGCACGCCGAAGGATCAGCGATCGCATGACTGTCTCCCCGTCAGTTGTTGGTGATCCAGGTGCCCTTGGCGGGGTTCCAGTGGATGGTGACCTTCTGGAACTTCTGGGCCTTGCCGCCCGCCTCGTCCATCTCGTCGGTCACCGCGTAACCCAGCGCCTTCTCGTGCCCCGCCGCATGGAAAGCCTCGTAGATCGCCCCGTGCACCACATGCGTCCCCGTCTGCGGCGACCACAGGAACAACCCCTGCTCGAAGAACTGGTACCGGCCCCGGGTCCCGTCCGGCGCCTGCGCCGCATCCGCCTCGTCCATCGTCGGGAAACCCCAACGACGCTCCGCATCCGTCGCCCAGAACTTCTGCAGGATGTCCCCGTACACGGCGTACGCCACGTCCGGACGCCAGATCACGATCCCGTTCTGGAACAGCTGGAAGCGCCCGCCCAGCGAGGAGTCCTCCTCGGCGCGGACCGGCCAGCCGAGTGCGCCGTCGCGCCCGCGCAGGGCGTCGTACTTCGCGCCGATCGTGCCGTACGGCTGGAACGCCTCGTCCCGTTGGGCCCGTGCGATGCCCTCCACCTGGTCGTACCGCTCCGGGTAGGCGGAGCGCTGGACGGCCTGGGCGAGCTGCCCGGCCGTGCTGCCCTCCATGCCGGGTTCCATCTGCTGGGCCACCTCGAAGAACTTGTTCGCCGCGTAGTCGACGTCGAGGATCTGCTCCCGCGAGCCCCAGCCCTGTGAGGGCCGCTGCTGGAAGACGCCGAGCGAATCCCGGTCCCCGCAGTCGAGGTTGTTCATGCGGGACTCGACCCAGCCCGTCTCGAAGCCGGCGAGCATCACCTTGTCGGACACGCCCCGGCGCTGGCCGACCTCGTAGACCTTGCGGGTCACGGCGATGTCCCGCTCCGCGGGAATGGCGCAGTACACCTCTGCCGTCGCGGTGTGCCCGAGGGGGCCGGGCACCTCGCTCGCGACCTGCGCCGCCCGGGCCGGTCCGGCCAGGGTGGACAAGGCCGTCATGACCAGCAGGATCGACGACATCCTGAATCTCGCGCGTCGTGCAGCAGCCAAGCCGGACACGGCCTGCTCCTTCGCCTCGGAATCACCTTGCGGCGGAAGGTAGTCGCGGGGGCTGCCGGCAAGGCATCCGGAACGATCCGGAGTGACGGCGTGCGAAGTTCCCTGTTAGGAATTCGTGTTGGAGGCGCCGTCTGCGGGGCGGGGGCACTGGGGCAGTTCGGGGTGGTCCTTCGTGCGCACGGCGGGCAGCCAGGCGGTGGGCGGTGCGGAGCCGAGGGGGAGGCGGACGCGGAACCATTCGGTGGACACGGCGTCCGACTCGTCGATGATGGGCACCCCTTGGGTGATCCGGCAGTCGGCGTGGAGGACGTCTCCGTGCCAGACCCGGGTCGCGACGACGTTGTCGGCGGTGTACGCCTTCAGGGGGTCGATCGCCAGGCCGAGACTGCACTGCGGGTGCCGGTCCGTACGGTCGCGGCAGCTCTTCTCGGCGTTGAACACCCGTATCGGGCCGACAGCTTCGGGGCCGGGGCCCGGCGCGCCGTCCCGTGCGGCGTACGACCACAGCGCCGCGGCCCCCGCGCACCCGGCGACGGCCACCGCGGCCACCGCGGCGGCGCGGGCGCCGCTTCGCCTACGGGCCGCCGGACGCGGGACCGGGCCCGCGTCCGGCGGCTCCGCCCCGGCTTCGGCCTCCCGCGCGCGGATGCGCGCCAGCAGGCTCTCGGCGGTGTGCGCGGCGCGCGCTGCATGGGTCGGGGCCAGGCAGTCCGCGGCCAGCGCACGCCAGAACGGCGGCACCGCGTCGTCCAGGCGCAGTGGTGCCAGACCGTGGGCGTACTCCTGGGTGGCGGCGCCGCGCGACCCGGGCGTGGCACCGGGGAACGGCAGGGCCCCGGAGGCGAACACCTCGTGGATCACGATGCCGAGGGCCCAGATGTCGGCGCTGGGCCGGACCTGCACCCCGCGCTCGCCGAGCGGGGCGTTCCACCGCTCGGGCGGGAGGTAGTCCAGGGTGCCCATCGGGGGTGCGTACCCGTGGGTGCCGTGGGTGCCGGTCAGTTCCGTGGCGAGCCCGAAGTCCGAGAGCTTCACCGAACCGTCCGCCATGAGCAGGATGTTGTCCGGTTTGAGGTCGCCGTGCACCCAGCCGCTGCGGTGCAGGTGCACCAGGCCCTCGCAGATCTCGGTGATCAGCCGGGCGCCTTCGTCCTCGGCCGTCGCCCCGGCGTCGAGCAGGTTCCGCAGGCTGCGTTCGGCCCGCTCCATGACCAGGACGATCGCGCCGTCCAGCAGCGGGTGTTCCGGTTCGCTGAGCAGGACCGAGTCCCATAAGCGGATCAGCCTGGGATGGCCGGCCCGGCGGCCGAGTTCGACTTCGCGCCGGGCGGTCTCCGCGACCTTGCGGGCCTGGCGCGGCGCGAGCCCGGCGGTCGGCAGGAACTTCAGGGCCACGTCCTCCCGGCCCGCAGCCGGGTCGGTGGCGTCGGCGTCGCCGGCCGGTCGTGCCGCATGGACCGTGCCCCACCCACCGGCCCCGATCTGCTCGGTGACCTCCCAGCCGCCGACGCGGTAGCCGCGCGGTGGCAGTTCCGCCCCCACGATCCCCTCCCAGGTCAGCGGTGTTCAAGTACACCGAACGTTACACATCCGGTGCTCACCGGTCCGGGTGGGGAAGGTCTCCTCGGGCGCGGTTCAGAGGCGGTGGATCCGGTGGATTCCGTACCACTTCGACAGGCAGGCGGCGACCCAGTCACGCCGGTAGTCGGACGTGTAGAAGGGCTCGGCCAGATTTCCGATGTACATCGGCCGATAACCGATGTCCGTGGCGCCCTTGGCGGCCTCGGCGCGGATGCGGGAGTTCTGGGCGTCCCAGGCCACGGCGCGCGACACCGTGGCGGTGGTGAGCTGCTGGACATCGGGGACGAGTACGGCCACCGACGCCAGGGCCAGCCCGCCGGCCGCCAGGGCCGCGGTCGGCAGGGCCACGGCGGCGTTCGGGCGGGCTGCCAGGGACCGGCGGGCCCGTCCGCCGAGCAGGGCGCCGTAGAGGCACAGCGCCAGTTCCATGGGGACGAGGTAGCTCGTCCAGGTACGGGCGTACGTCCACCCGCTCGGGCCGTAGCCGCCGCGCAGGCCGACCACCACCGCGAGGGAGCCGAGCACCACCACCGGCACGGGGAGCAGCACCAGGGCGACCAGCATCCTGCGCGGGACGGCGATGCGGCGCAGTTCGGGCCTTCCGAGCAGGCCCAGGAGGATGCCGACGGCGGCGGCTCCGAGGTAGGCCCACTGGCCGGTGACCGTGTCCCACATGTGCAGCCAGTCCCGGACGGTGCCCCTGAGTTCGCGCGCGGACAGCAGGGACTCCTTGTCCGGCTGCTGGGCGCGGCGCCACCGGGCGCCGGGAGAGGTGTAGAGCACGATCAGGCCGCACAGGAGTCCGGCGCACCAGGTCAGGCACCAGGTGAACGGGCGCCAGGTCCGGGCGAGTCCGAGGCGGGGCACGGCCAGCAGCCCTACTCCGACGGCGAGCAGACCGCTGACGAGCGCGAACGGCTCGCTCAGGGTGCCGATCGCGAATCCGATGAGGAACGCCGTGACGAAGCCGCCGGTTCGTACGGCGGCGCGGGGGTGGCGGACGGTCAGGACGGCCAGCAGGAGCGCCCACACCCCGATGACGCTGGGAATGGTGTGCGAAATCGTGGCGGGCGCCCACAGCAGCACCTGATAGCTGCGCGTTCCCGCGAAGTAGAGCAGTGCCTGGATGACGAGCGCGCAGGCGGTCAGGACCAGTACCCGGGGTCTTCCGCCGAGGAGGCGGATGAACTCGTATCCCAGGAGGACCAGGCCGACCGTGAAGGTGACGACGATCACCGTCGGCAGGATCTTGATTCCGGCCAGTCCGTCACCGTAGATGACGCCGCTGAGGAAGGAATTGGTGATCCGGCCGTTCTGGGTCCGGTAGAAGTCCGAGGTGATGCCGAAGACTCCCAGGTCGCGGGCCTTCCAGCCGGCGCACCAGTCGTCCGATGTGGGCCGCACGTAGAGGCCGAGGAAACACCCGACGGCGATCAGGGCTCCGGCCGCCGCGACGAGGATCGCGCCCGCTGCGGGCGGGATTCCGCGGGTGAAGGAGTGACGGCCGATTCCCCGGCCGATTCCCCGGCCGCCGTTTCCCCGGCCGTTTCCCCGGCCCGCGTCGCCCCCGGTCGAAGGAGTTCTCATGTACCAGCCCTTCGCAGCGAGGCTCGGCCGGAACCATGATGTGCACGGTTGTTCGCCACCGGCATCCGAGGGGCGGGGCCGCTAGACCGCGAGGTTCCGCCTTCACCCGGCCGGCGGGCATTTCGTGGCGGGCCCCGCACCCCTCTCCCACGATGGAGCTCCGGCTCGCGTGCGCACGGGAGCCCGACGGAAGGAGTGGTGATGCCCGCTGCCCTGCTCGTTCGCTGGGCGGCCGTCACGGCGTCCTTCGCGAGCCTGGTCCTTCCTGCTTCCGGCCCGGGACACCGCGGCAGCGGTGACACCGGGGCCCGGGACGGGCTGAGCGACGTCCTGCGGCTGCCGTCGGGCTGGTCGCACGCCGAGAACCGCGAGTGGCTCGCCGCCGGCGCGGTCCCGGGCAGGACGCCGGCCCAGCGCGCGGCGGCCGAGCGCGCCCTGCTGGCCATGCGCGCCCTGCTGCAGCCGAACGGCGCCCTCGCGGCGGGGTGGGAGCACGGCTGGAAGTACTCCTGGCCGCGCGACTCCAGCTTCGCCGCGGCCGCCTTCGCGCACACCGGCCATGACGCCGAGGCCCACCGGATACTGCGCTACAGCGCTGCGACCCAGCGGAAGGACGGCACCTGGGACGCGCGGACGAAGCTCGACGGATCCGGGCCGCCGGACGGCAGAAGGTGGCAGCTCGACGCCAACGGCTGGGTCCCCTGGGCCACCTGGCAGTGGTACCAGGCGGCGCCCCGGGCCGGCCGCGGCGCCCGGCTGGCCGGCCTCTACCCGATGGTCCGCAAGGCGGCCGACCATGCGGCGGCCTCCCTGCGGGCCGACGGACTGCCCCCGGTCTCGCCCGACTACTGGGAGCTGATGACGACCACGGCGAACATAGGCACGGCCGCCCCTCTGCTGGCCGGGCTCAACGCCGCCGCGGACCTCGCCGCGCAGGCGGGCCGACCGGCCGACGCGGCACGCTGGGCCCGCGCCGCCGGGCGGCTCTCCGCCGGGATATCCGCGAAGTTCGCCCCCTTGGGATACCAGCGCACCGTCGACGGACGCCACGGGCACGACAGCGCGGTGGCGTTCATGGCGCCGCCCTTCAACGCGGCCCCGGCCGACCTGCCCCGGGCTCTCGATGCCGCGTACGAGGCCCTGCTCCTGCCCAACGGGGGCCTCACGCCGGGGAACGATCCCGGGGCACCCTGGGGGGCGACCGCCTGGACTCCCAGTACCTCCTTCTTCGCGCTCGCGTGGGCCGCCACGGGGCAGACGGCGAAGGCCGGGCGGGTCCTGGACTGGGTCCTCTCCAAGAGGGACTGGCGCGGCGAACTGCCCGAGAAGGTGGACAAGTCGGGCAGGCCGGCATCGGTCGCCCCGCTGGCGTGGACGTGCGCGATAGCCGTGCTGTCCCTGGTGGCGCTCGACGGCACGGCGCTCCCCACCCCGCCGCTACGGCCGTAGGGTCCCGGCGCCGCGTCAGACGGGCCCGGCCCCGTCGCCCGGCGGCGGAGCGGTGCGGACGCTCTCCAGCTCGGCGAGGAGACGCCGCAGCGCGAGCCTCTCCGCCGCGACCGCGCGCCGCAGCGGGAGGTGGTGCGGATCGCTGCGGGACCGGGCCTGCCGCACGGCGGCCACGCGGCGTTCCCGCGCCCGGGCCAGATCGGTCCTCGCCCGGAGGTATCCGTCGTCGAGGAGCTCGTGCTCCAGGACCTCGCCGAAGGCGCGCTCCGCCAGCGTGCCGAGCCGGTCGAGTTCGTCCACACAGGCCGCCGGGGCCGTCTCGTCGCAGCGCCGGTCGAGGGCGTGGGAGAACGACTTCAAGGTCGCCCCGAGCTCCGGGTACCCCCAAGGCGGTACGGAATCGTTCCTGCACCCGGTCGCGAGCGGCGCGAGGATCGCGACGGCGGCTACGGCGCGGATCGTGCCCGATCTCACGCCCATGCGTCGCCACCAGGTGGAGGTACGGGTCATGGCAGCCTCGATCGCCGGCGGGTCTGCCCGCATACTCGCCCGCCCCGGTCCGCGCTGCCACCCGGCGGCTCCAGGTGGCGCAGGCCGCGCGCGCGGGCCTACCGCGGCGGCTGTCCCGCGGTGGAGGGTACGGCCCGGTGCCACGGGCCGGGGGGCCGGCTGCCGAGCGGCGCGGGGCCGGCCGGAGCGGGTGGCGTGACGTGGAGCTCGGCGTCCAGGCCCAGGACCGCCGCGAAGGCCGTACCGGCCGACTCGGCCACCGCGGCCGGGGCGCCGGTGTACAGCATCCGGGACTCCTGCCAGGACTGCGGATCCGGACCCTCCGCGCCCGCGGTGCTGACCGTTCCGGCGCCCGCGCGGCCCGCGAGCAGGCGGCCCGCGATGCCCACCGCGCCGTACCCGGCCCGGCCGCCCGCGTCGGCCACCGGGGAGAACTGCGGCGCGCCCCCGCCCCCGTCGGCGGCGGCCGTGGCCAGGGTCGTACCGACGGCGCCCGTACCGGGCCGGCGGAAGTACAGGCGGACGCCGTCGCCCTCCGGGCCCGCCGAGAGCGCGCCCGTGGTCTGCGGAAGCCCGGTCGGGTACGGGCCCGCGAGCGGGGCGTCCGGTGCCGGCTGGACCCAGGCCAGCACGGACCCGGCCGTGGCCGCGTACACGTGGCGCCGACCCGACGCGTCGGTCGCGGTGACCGGATCGCCCTGGAGACCGGCGCCGCCCAGGGCCTGCCACGCGCCGAAGGGGGCGTCCGGGGCCGCCTGGGCCCGGGCGCGCAGGGTGCGCCCGGAGTCCCGTACGTACACGGTCATGCGGCCCGCCGGGTCCACGGACACGGACGGTTCGCTGATCGCCGAGGTGCCGGACCGGTCCGCGGTGTCCGGCGTGCCCAGCGACTGCCACGGGCCGAACGCCCCGTCGGGCGCGCTCTGGACGGCGTACACGACGTCCCGGCCGTAGTCCTGCGGTGCCGTGCCCAGGGTGGTGCGGGTGGCGAGCACCGCGATCCTGCCGTCGGGCAGCCGGGCCGCGGTCGCCCCCGTGTCGATGCCCGAGCCGGGGAGGAAGCGGGGTCCCTGCCAGGGGGCCTCGGGTCCGCTGCGCGTCCAGTACGCCATGCGGCCGTCCAGTGCGGCGAAGGCCCACAGCCGGCCGGCGACGCCCTCGGCCATCCAGGAGGTGCCGTCGCCGCGGCTGTAGCGGATGGCCTGGCTCCAGCCGGCGCCGGCGGGCCGGGTCGCGGTCTTGCGGTCGCCGCACCCGGCGGGGCTGCCGCACCAGTCCTGGCGGTCCATCCACGCGTAGGTCTTGAGGTAGCCGAGCTTTTCTTCGGCCGTCCGCGGGTCGAGCGTCGGGGGCAGCGAGCTGTTGGGGTAGCTGACGTAGTTCTGGACCGAGAAGTGCGGCCGGTCCGGGGTCCGCGCGTAGCTGTCGGCGGCGGCCTGTACGAAGCGGGCCCCGTACATGTGGTCCTGGTGGTCGAGGAAGGCGCCGCCGCCCGCCGCCCTGCCGGGCGTCGGGTCCTGGGTCCGTATTGTGGTCGGCCGGTACATCGCGAACACGTCCGCGATGGCCGCTATCGCCTGCTCCTTGGTGTAGGTGAAGGAGTCCTTGACGGGCGTCCCCGAGGTCAGCTGGGCGCCCAGGGCGGTGACCCTGCCGTCCCACAGGCCGCGGAGGCTGTCCGGGTTGTCGCCGGAGATGCTGCGGGCCTCGCGCAGCTGCATCCACACCAGGTTGACCTCGGGCCGGGCGACGAGGACGTCCACCTCCGCGCTGCCACCGCCGGCGGTGGGTACGGACTTGCGCTGCCAGGCGCTGGTGCGGTTGCCGGTGGCCATCTGCGCGTAGGCGCCCCGTATGCCGTTCTGGCGGGCTTCCGCGTAGGCGGCGTGGTCGGCGGGGCCCGCGGCGTCCTGCAGGTGCGGGCCGTGGGCCTCGTTCCGGCCGTCGGACTCGCCGGAGGTCAGGTAGACGGTGGTGACCTTGATGCCGGTGGATATGGAACGGCTCAGGTCGGGGTTCATGAAGAAGAGGTCGTCGTCGGGATGGGCGACGACCTGGAGGGCGGAACCCTCGGTCACGCTCGGCCGGACGACCGCCTCGGGGGCGGCGGGCTGCCGCTCGGTCCCGTATCCGTACGCCCAGGTCGTCACGCCCGCGGCACCGACGGAGAACGCGGCGAGCAGGGCCGCGAGGCGGGTGCGGCTGGCCAGGGACATCGAGAACGCCTTGAGGGTCGGTCCGGTGCGGAAATCCGCCTGGGAGGTCAGTCGGTGCCCCGATGGCTCCACTGCTTCCGGAGACGACCGCGCCGATTATGCCCCGCGCGTTTGTGACTGACACACCCTCAAGAGGCATATGTGGGAAGAAGATATGGAATAGGTAATATGCCCGTTTTCGCTATGCTTCGGGCCCTTCGGCCGGTGCCCGCTCCAACCATGGGCGGATGCGGTCAGCCTTCGACGCCGGTGGCGGTGTGGGCGGCGCCGACCGGTTTGGATTCCGGGGAGCCCCGCTGGCGCAGGTTGATGGACAGCACGACCATGGCCGCCACCGCGAGGAGCTCGGACTTCCAGTTCTGCAGGGACCGGTTCCAGAAGTCGGGCGTGACGACGTAGCCGGCCCATGTGACGGGGTCTTCGAGCTGTCGGAGCCGCAGGTCGTTGTAGGCGGCGGTGCCGGTGATGGACTGCGCCAGCCAGGACAGTACGAACAGGCCGCCCATGACGGTGCCCAGGGAGCGGGCGTAGAGGGTCTGGCGCCAGTCCTTGGTCTTGGCCCAGCGGGGCGAGTCGGCGCCTGCGTGGTCACCCATGCGCTGTTCCGCCTCGCTCTCCGTGCCGGCCTTGTGGATCTCCTTGGATTCGGGGGAGCCGCGCTGGACGAGGTAGACGGTGCCGAAGACGTAGAGGAAGAACTGCAAGAACTCCGACTGCCAGTTCTCGGTCACGTCGACGGCGAACTCCGAGGACACCAGGTAGTCGGCGAAGCCGATCGGTTCGAGGCCGTCCACGGTCAACTGTTCGTTGAACTCGGCCTGCCCCGCGACGGCCTGGCACGCCAGGACCACCAGGAAGGCGATGCCGAAGAAGAGGGTCAGGCTGTTCTCCCGCCAGAAGCCCCTGCGTGGTTCACGGCCCTCGGCCATCGCTGGAACACCCCGATGGTGATGAAGTAGCCGAGCCCGCCGACGACGACCACCAGGCAGGCGACGAACAGGAAACGCAACGTCTCATGCCCCCTTGAGCATGCAGTCGTACGGCTGATCGGTCACCGGATCCGACAGCGGCTCCGAAGGCGGCACCTGCCGCGGCCGCGGCGTCCTGCCGCGCCGCCGGCGCCCCGCACCCGCCCGATCCGAGAGCCACCGCGGACGCCAGGAGCAGCGCGCACCCCTGACGGCCGAACCCCGAGCTCCGACAGCATCCACACGACCGCGTGGTGTTCCTCGATGCTCTCCAGGATGTGGTCGGTCGTCTCCGGCGCGGACTGCCGGGCGGCCGGGTAGAAGAACTTCTCTTCGATCCACGCGTGGACCGTGAGCTCCTAGATCACCTCGTCTGCGATCCGGCGGCGTTTCGCCGTGTCGTCGTCGGAGGTCTTCTCGAACCTCTTGAACAGCTTCTCGACCGTCTTGTGGTCCTCGCGCAGCAGCACGATCGCGTCCATGAGCGAGCCCGTCCTCAGGTGTGGACGCGGCTGTTGGCACCGTCGTGGCCGTCGGCCTGGTCGTCGTCGAACCAGTAGTCGCCGGCCGCCAGATAGCGGAACGAGTGGCCGCTGTGCGTGGGCAGGACGACGGTGGCCGCGCGGGTGCCGTCCCCACGGGGGGCGAGGGGGTGCGCGGTGGGGTTCCAGTGGTTGAAGTCCCCCACCACGCTGACCGGCCCGTCCGGTGCGCCCTCCGGGAGGACGAAGGTGACCTGCGTACGACCCTTGAGCTTCTTGCGTTCGAGCACCGGCGAACTCCCACGGAAGGGCTGGCAGAGGCTCATGCACCCTTGCACGGCTCCTGCCGCGCCGGCCCCGCCCACGCCGCCGGGGGCGGGACGGTCACCTGTTCAGGCCCCGGCGCCCGGGCCGCGGCCGGGCGCCCCTCGGGCCGGCAGCCGGCGTACGGCCTTCTCCACCTCGCCGTGGGTGGCCGGCCGCCCGGTCCACCACGGCGCGCGCCTGGCGGCGGGAGGATTTGCCCGGGTCAGGCCGCGTCCCGCGAGGTCCGCCTCGACGCGCCTGCGCAGCCGTGGCAGCCGGGCCGCGACCTCCAGCACGTGCGCGTGCTCGGCCGCTTCCTGCCGCTCCCGGAACACGTCGTGGTAGAGGTACTGGCGGCGGCCGGCCGGGTCCAGGTCCCGCGCGGCGCTCGTCACCGGCCCACCGCCCGCCCGCTACTTGCCCCGGCCGGTCACGAAGTCGCGGACGCGGTCGACGAGCCCGGTTCCGGGGGCCAGCAGCAGGTTGGCCGGAGGCCTGTACGGCGCTCCCGGGTGGGGTCGCGTCGGGGCGAACTTCTTGGCGCGCCGGACCTTGTCGCCCAGTTCGTGCAGGACCTCCGCGGAGCACGCCTGCCGGAGCCGGGGGAACAGGTTCTGCTCCTCGTCCCGGACGTGGGCGCTCACTTCGGCCCGGAGGGCGGCGAGCAGCCGGTCGAACTCGGGTCCCGCCGCGTCCAGCCCTTCGAGGTCCTTGAGGAGCTTCTCGACCCGGGCGTGGTCGGCGATCTCCTTGTCGGCGATCAGGTCTCCGTCGGGGAACCGCTCCCGGATCGCCGGATAGAGGTGTTCCTCCTCGGCGACCGAGTGCCGGACGAGCTCGATCGTCAGCCTCTCGGCCCAGGTGCGGCGCTCGTGCGCGGGCGTGGTCCGTTCGATCACGCCGAACATCTCGTCCACCTCGCGGTGGTCGACGGTCAGCTCCGCGATGACGTCTCCGCCGTGTCCCATGGGGTCGTCTCCGTCCCGTTCGGGTTGCGCGGCCGGCGGGAGTGCCGGTCGCACCGCGGTTACCCGGGGTGGCGGCCCGCTAACGCCGGGCCGGCCGGCCTCGGACGCTCACGCGCGGGCCGTGAGCTCCGCGAGGCCGTCGACGACGTCGTGCAGGCGTCCCGTGCGGCCGAAGGCGGCCCGCTGCCGCTCGGCGCCGTTGCCCCTGCCGCGCAGGCCGGCGAGGAGCCGGTCCACCTCGGTCAGGTCGCCCGCCGCGTCCAGTCCGGGTGCCGCCGCCGCGACCAGCGCGGCGAGGAGGGTCCGTACGGGCACTTCGTCGCCGCTGAAGGGGTCGAGGACCAGGCCCGTGGATCCGTACCGGGCCGCGTACCGGTGCGCGGCGCGCAACCGCACCGCGGGAACGGCGGGCGGCGGACCGCCCGTACCGGCCGCGGACAGGAACGTGGCGCAGAGGCCCCGCAGGAGCAGCGCCACGAGGACGGTGACGTCGAGATCGGCGTTGCTGTCCGCCACGCGGAACTCGACGGTGGGGTGGTGTTCCGACGGGCGGGCGAACCAATAGATCATCCGCCGGTCCATGAGGGTGCCGGAGTCGACCAGGGCCTCGGCGGTCTCCTCGTACGCGGCGGCGTCGAGCACCGGGGCGGGGCCGACGGTGGGCCACCGGCCGAACTCCACGACGCGCCAGCTCGCGAATCCGCTGTCCAGCCCGCCCGAGAACGGCGAGTTGGCGGCGAGGGCCTGGAGGGCGGGAAGCCAGGGACGGACCCGGTTGGCCAGGAACAGTGCCTGGGCGCGGTCCGCGGTGCCGATGTGGACGTGGCAGCCGCACACGACGCCGAGGCGGCCGTCGACGCAGGCTCCGAACCGCCGGGCCATCCGCCGGTAGCGGGGCGTGTCGGAGACGGATATCGGCTCCGCCGGGGGCACCACGGCCGTTCCGGAGGCCACGAGCAGGCATCGCGACTCGGCCGCCGCTTCGGCGAGGGTGGCGCGGAGGGCGGCGAGCTGGGCCCGCAGATCGGTGCGGGTGGTGGCCGGCCGGGTGCACACCTCGACCATGCAGCCGTAGAACTCGCGCTGCACCTGCTCCCCCAGGCTCGGGGAAGCAGCCTCGATCACCGGCTCCGCGCGCGCCACGGGCGCCCGCGTGAGCCGGTCGACGAGCTGGAACTCCTCCTCGACCCCGAAGGTCGACACCGCCGGCCCGGGGCGGGATTCCGGGCCCGTGCCGGATCCGGGGCGGCTGCCCGGCAGTTCGGTGGCATCCACGGTGCTCTGCCTCCAAGGGTTCCTGGCGGTCGGTACGGGAGGGAGGGCCCGTCAGGGGCGTACCCGGCCCGTGGCGGGCATCGAGGCCATCCGTGCCTTCGCCACGACGAAGCCACTGCGCGGCCGGGTGGGCATGCGGCGGAGCGGAATCCTCAGGTCCTGGTCCGGGACCTCGCATTCCAGCCGCGCCAGGGCGGTGACCAGAGCCGTCAGGACGCTCACGGAGATGTCCTCTCCGGGACACCGGTGACCGGTACGGGCGTCGCCGCCGCCCTGCGGGATGATGGCGTCGGCGGTGGGCTCGCGGCCGAGGAAGCGGAGCGGGTCGAAGTGGTAGGGCTGCGGCCACAGTTCGGGGTCGTGGTCGTGCCCGTACAGGTCGAGCAGGACGAGGCCGCCCTCCGGGAGGACCGTCCCCTGCCATTCCAGGTCGTGGGCGGCCAGGGCTCCGAGGAACGGCGCGAAGGGGTAGAAGCGGCGCACCTCGTGGGCGAATGCCCGGGCGTACGTGCCGTTGTCCGCGAGCAGCCGCTCGCGGTGCACCGGCTCGCGGTGCAGCGCGTGGGCGGCGAAGACGCCGAACCAGGCGAGGGCGATGGCGGGGCGGATGATGTTGAGCATCTCCACGGCGGCGGTACGGGGGTCGAGCAGCCGGCCGTCGGAGTCCCGGTGCACCGCCACGGTCTCCAGCACGGAGCGCGGCCGGTCGTTGACCCGCGTGACGGCGAAGACGCCGCCCGTGGGGCCGGTCCCCCCGCGGACCGCCTCGACGGTGCGGGCCAGCTCCTGCTCCTGCCGGCGGCGGGCCCGGCGGGCCCTGAAGTGGCGGGGGCCCACGGTGGCGAAGCCGTCGACCATGGCCACGCAGTCCTCGGCCGTGGCACGGGCCGCGCCGGAATCGAGCGGCGTTCCCGCCCAGTCGCAGACGGCCGTGGCCAGCACGGCGGCGATCTCGTCGAAGAGCACGACCTCGCGGCCCCGCCAGCCCTCGACGGCGAGCAGCCAATGGGTCGACACCCGGTCCGTCAGGGCGGCCACGCCGCCCTCGGACATGAGGAGGGACACGAACATGTCCTTGCGGACCCGGTGCCGGTCCCCGTCGAGGGTGTGTACCGCGCCACGGCCGAACAGCGTGTCGAGGACGGGCCCGGGAAGCGCGCCCCCGCGCCGCACGTGACGCTCGTCGTAGAAGAATTCCACGGCCTCGGGCCCGTGGATCACCAGCGTCGGTCTGCCCATGAGGCGGGTGCGGACCGGGCCGCCGCCCTGCCGGCGGCGCAGGTCCGGCAGCCATGCGTAGCCACGGGTCAGCAGGGTCGAGGGTCGGCGTTGCGGGGACCAAGGGGTTCGGCGGCGGTTTCGCCGGGCGGTGCGCCAGCGAGTTCGGCGAGCCCGAGATGAAGTCCTTCGTCCGCTACACCCGCCGGTGTGCCGACAACCTCGGCCGCACGCTCCGTGAACTCCGGGAGGGCGGAGGCACCGTCCTGATCGCGCTCACGCACTTCTCGCCCGTGGCGGACACGCTGGCGGGTGAACCGCTGGAGATCTACCCCTTCCTCGGGAGTTACCTGCTGGCCGAGGCGATGGACGAGGGGGGCGCCGACCTCGCGGTCCACGGCCATGCGCACATGGGCAGCGAACACGGGATGACGGCCGGCGGGGTCCGGGTGCGCAACGTCGCGATGCCGGTCATCGACCGGGCCTTCGCCGTGTACCACCTGGGCTCCGCCCCGTGAATCCGGGGACCCGGCCCGGGTGGTTTGACGGCATCCCCGGCGGGCAGACGAGGACTGCCGCCCCGCGGGATGGATCGCGGGGCGGACCAGACTCCACATGGCGGCATGCGTGCCCGCGGCTCTTCCGGGGAGACGCCCGGTGAACGGTGACACGGTCGTCGCCAGGCACAGAGAGGCCGAGCCATGAGTGTGGAAGGCATCTGGGGTTACCACCCGAGCTCGGGATACCGGACGGGCATCGATCTCATCGGCTACGAGGTGGAAGCCGAAGACGGCAGCATCGGAAAGGTCGACAAGCATTCGGAGGACGTCGACGCGTCCCATATCGTCGTCGACACCGGTCCCTGGATCTTCGGGAAGCGGGTCCTGCTCCCGGCAGGCACCATCTCGCGCGTCGACACGGCCGAGGAGAAGGTCTACGTCGGGCGGACCAAGGACCAGATCAAGGGCGCCCCGGAGTTCGACGAAGCCAAGTACGGCGGCGAGCCCACCTATCTGGAGCAGTTCGCCCGGTACTACGGCCAGCCCCACATGTAGGACCACCGGCTGTAGGGACATGTCGACACAATGGACGGCGTACCACCGCGAAGGCGCTCCCGAGCTCTACCCGCAGGCGCTGCGGGCGGAGATCGACGCCCTGAACGAGGTGGTCTACCGGGACGTGAACAACGGCGTCTACCGTGCCGGTTTCGCAGGGTCCCAGGAGTCCTACGCCGCGGCCTACGAAGCCTTGTTCGCCCGCCTCGACCAGCTCACGGAGCGGCTCGCGCGGTCCCGCTACCTGGTCGGTGACGCCGTCACCGAGGCGGACGTCCGGTTGTTCACGACGCTCGTACGCTTCGATGCCGTCTATCACGGCCACTTCAAGTGCAACCGGCAGAAGCTGTCCGAGATGCCGACCCTGTGGGCCTACGCGCGGGACCTGTTCCAGACCCCCGGATTCGGCGACACGGTCGACTTCGACCACATCAGGCGCCACTACTACCTGGTCCACGAGGACATCAACCCGACCGGGATCGTGCCGGCCGGCCCGGACCTGTCGGGCTGGCTGGAGGCCTCGGACCGGGCGTCGCTGGGTGGGCTGCCCTTCGGCCGCGGCACCTCGCCCGCGCCGGTCGCTCCCGAGGAGGCCGTCCCGGCCGGCCACGCACCGCAGGCACCCTGACGGCTCGGCCGGGGTCTCGGCCGGGGGCTCAGCCGCCGGCTCGGTCGCCGGTCGGCCGCGGAAGGTGGATGTCCAGCACGCACAGGTCGTCCCGCTGGGCCGGGTGCAGGGCGGACAGCAGCTCCGCCAGCGGCTCCGGGGCGCCGCCCCCCATGGCGGACGCGGCTGCCTCGCCGAGGCGGACGAGCCCGTCGCCGATGTCCTCCCCCGGGACCTCGACGAGTCCGTCGGTGTACAGGAGCAGGTGGTCACCGGGCTCCAGCCGGAGCGTCTCCTCCATGTACACGGAGTCGAAGGACGCCCCGAGGAGGCTTCCTTCGGGCAGCGGAAGGAAGCGCGCCTCGCCGTCGCGGACCAGCAGGGGCGGCAGGTGCCCGGCCCGCACCCAGGACAGGAGCCGCGCCGACGGACGGTAGCGCATCATGATCATGGTGGCCGTGGTGGCGGACGCGCCGGCGGCCGTGTGCATGAGGAGCGCGTTGAGCCGGCTCATGGCGTCGGGCAGGGCCGAACCCGTGATGATCATGCCCTTGGCGGTGAACCGCAGCTGAGCCATGGTCCCGACGGCTTCCAGCCCGTGGCCGGCCACGTCCCCGACGACGAAGAGGGCGTTCCCGTCCGGGAGTTCGATGGCGCTGTACCAGTCGCCCCCGACGTTCACCCCGCTGTCCGAGGGCACGTAGGCGATGTCGACGCGCAGCCCGACCAGCTCGATCGACTGCTCGGGCACGGGCAGCAGCGCGTGCCGCAGCCCCGCGGCGATCGTCCGCTCGGCCTGGAGCATGCCGCGCTGGACCAGTACGGACCGCTCGCTCTCCAGCAGGGCGAGCTCGGCGTCGCGCAGCGGGCTGAGGTCCTGGAAGAACCCGTGCACCTCCACGGGCGTACCGTCGGCGTCCGTCTCGGCTTCGGCGACGATCCGCAGGTGCCGCACCCCGGCGGCGGTGGCGATGCGGAACGGCTGGTCGACCGGGGCCCCTTCGCCCAGCAGCCGCTGGACGTCTCCGGCGAGCGCCGGCAGGTCGTCCGGGACGACGTACCGCGGCAGCTCCTCCAGCGGTACGGGCCCCTGCTCGGGCACCCGGCCGAAGATCGCGTAGACCTGCTCGGACCACTCGATCGTGTCCGTGGTCAGATTCCATTCGGCCCAGCCGAGGTTGCCCAGGCGCGCCATGGTGGCCACGCGGCCGTTCTCGCGTTCGCTGGTGTCGTGTCGGATCCACGAGACGACCAGCCGGCCTCCCAGCCGCGTCGCGCGTACCGAGTAGACGGACGTGCCGGGGACGCCCGCGGTGACCTCCTGGTACTCGAACGGTTCGCCCTCGTAGACGGTCCCGGTGGCCAGGGCCTCGACGTACCCCTGCCACAGGGGTGTGCCCGCCACCGTGGGATAGGTCTCCAGGATCCTCCGGCCCACGAGCTCCTTCCCGCGGCGGCCGGCCACGTCCACAGAGCCGGGAGCGGCCGCGTCGACCCGGAAGTCCTCCACCGCACCGTCCGGCGAGCGCAGGGGCGACAGCAGGATCGTCGACCCGGGCAGGGCGTCGAGGATCTTCTGTACGGCGGCCACCTCCTCGTCCGCCGGCCCGGCCCCGGAGCGTTCCAGGGCGCGCAGGGCCCCGCCGCACAGCCGCACCGCCTGCTGGAGCATGGCCCTGTCGGCGTCACCGAAGGGGGTGGGGAGCGTCCGGAGGAATCCGATGGCGCCCACGGTCGGCCCCTCCCCCAGCAGGGGGATCCACGCGCGCGTGCGCCATCGCGCCGCCGGGCCGATGAGCTGGTAGCGCTCGGCATCCCGCTCCATGTCCTCCAGCCATCTCGGCTCGCCGGAAGTGATCGCCTCGCGGGCGGCGACCCCGGTGAACGGCGGAATGTCCCGCCACTGCGCGGCCAGCGACTCGTCGATCCCGGCATGGCCCACGAGCCCCAGCCTCCCGGACTCGTCCACGTAGATCATCACGCCGTCCACCCCGAGGGGGCCGCGCAGCGCCTCGTGCAGGATCTCCGCGGTGTCGCCCGGGCTGCGGGCACCGGCCAGCGCGGCGGCCAGGTCCGCCAGGACCACGCGGGGGCCGGAGACGCCGTGGCGCCCGGTGAGGTAGCGGTCCGAGCGGAAGACCGAGTCGAAGACGGAGCCGCAGGCCGACCCGAGGACCGCCCCGGAGACCGACCCGGAGACCGACCCGGAGACCGACCCGTCGCCGTCCGGATCGTCCGGGTCCAACCCGTCCGGGTCCGAACCGCCCGGGGCCGCACCGGCACCCGCCACGGAGGGTGCGAGGGACGGCGCGGCGGGCCGCGGACGGATCCCGCCGAGAGTGATCCAGCACTGCTCCATCAGGGTCCGGGCCCGCAGCCCGGCCTCCCGGACCAGCGCCTCGTACGCCTCGTCGGCCGAGAAGCCCTCCCGGGCCATCAGTACTCCCTTGGCCCGCTCCACGATCGCCGAGGCGGCGGCAAGGCCTTCCAGGTCCGCCACCTCGGCCCGGAGCCTGGCCACGACCTTGGCCAGGGCGAGTACCTCGGGCGACGCACCGTCGCCGGTGACCGCCGGATCCGTCTGCACCCTTCGAGCATGGCACCAAACCGGCACCGTCTCCCGTAGAGCCGGTGGTGTGGCGATCGGCCACACCAGACGGTGCCTGATTGTGATGACGGGCAACATATGCCGCTGACCTGGGGACTCCTACGTTGTGCCCACGCCCGATGTCCCCGCAGACACCCTGGAAGTGGTGCACATGGTCTCCCCCGGAACCGAACCGAAGGCCTCCTCCGGCATCAGACGGATCGTCGCCGCCAGCCTCATCGGGACCACCATCGAGTGGTACGACTTCTTCCTCTACGGCACCGCCGCCGCGCTGGTCTTCAACAAACTGTTCTTCCCCACGTCCGACCCGCTGACGGGCACGCTGATCGCGTTCCTCACCTACGCCATCGGGTTCCTGGCCCGGCCGCTCGGCGGCGTGGTGTTCGGGCACTTCGGCGACAAGCTCGGCCGCAAGAAGCTGCTGGTGCTCAGCCTGCTGCTGATGGGCGGGGCCACCTTCGCCATGGGCCTGCTCCCCACCCACGCGAGCATCGGCGTCGGCGCCCCGATCCTGCTCACCGTGCTCCGCCTGATCCAGGGCTTCGCCCTCGGCGGCGAGTGGGGCGGCGCCGTCCTGATCGTCTCCGAGCACGGGGGCGACGAGCACCGCGGCTTCTGGGCCTCCTGGCCGCAGTCCGGCGCCCCGGGCGGCAACCTGCTGGCCACCGGCGTCCTCGCGCTGCTCGCCGCCGTGCAGACGGACGCCGCGTTCCTGGCCTGGGGCTGGCGCATCCCCTTCCTGCTCTCCGGCGTCCTGGTGGTCGTCGGACTGTGGATACGCCTCTCCGTGTCCGAGTCCCCGCTCTTCCTCGCCGCGCAGGCGCAGGCCAGGGCTGCCGAGGCGCAGGCCGCCGCCAATGGAGCCGGTGGCGTCCGGGAGCAGGCCCCCGTCGTCCAGGTGTTCCGCAAGGACTGGCGCCGGGTGCTGACCGCCATCGGGACCCGCTTCGGCGAGAACATCTCGTACTACGTCCTCACCTCCTTCCTCCTCGTGTACGTCACCGTCCACCTCGGCCTGCCCAAGACCACCGCGCTCAACGCCGTCCTCATCGGCTCGGCCGTCCACTTCGTCACCATCCCCGCCTGGGGTGCGCTCTCGGACCGGATCGGCCGGCGCCCGGTCACGCTGATCGGCTCGGCCGGGATGGTGCTGTGGGCGTTCGCCTTCTTCGCGCTCGTCGACACCGAGTCCTTCACCGTGATCACCGCGGCCGTCACCACCGGCCTGCTCCTGCACGGCGCGATGTACGGGCCGCAGGCCGCCTTCATCTCGGAGATGTTCGACACCGAAGTCCGCTACTCCGGCGCCTCGATGGGCTCCCAGCTGGCCTCGATCATCGCCGGTGCGCTGGCGCCGATCATCGCCGTCGAGCTCCTCAAGGACTACGGCTCCTCGGTCCCCGTATCGCTCTACCTCTCCGCGGCCGCGGTGGTGACCACCCTCACCGTCGCCTTCGCCGCGGAGACCCGCGGGCGGGATCTGGCGAGTACGGTGTACGCCACCCCGGGCGGCGCCCGCCCGGCCACTCAGCCCGCCCCCCTGGCAATGCAGCAGCCGGCCCCGAAGACCACCCCGGACCCGGCCTGACCGCCGCACCACCATCCGCATCCGTACCGGAGGGCCGCCCCATGAACCCCGTGCACGACAAGGCGGCCACCGCGCTGCGGGAGTTGCTGGACCTGCTGGACCGCGGGGCGCCCCTCGAAGACTTCTCCCGCCCGGCGGCGACCGCCCGCGGCGCCGGCGCCCTCCCGGGCGAGCAGGCCCTCGTGGAGGAGGCCACCCGGGTGGCCCTGGACATCCGCCGCACCCTGGACCAGCACCGGCGGCGCGAGGCCGAACTCACCGCCCTCTTCGACACGGCCGGCGACCTGGCCGCCCTGCGCGATCTCGACGCGGTGCTGCGGGCCATCGTCCACCGCGCCCGCATGCTGCTGGGCACGGACGTCGCCTACCTCACCCTCAACGACCCGGCCGCCGGCGACACGTTCATGCGCGTCACCGACGGCTGCGTCTCCGCCGCCTTCCAGCAACTGCGCCTGGGCATGGGCGAAGGGCTCGGCGGCCTGGTCGCCCAGACCGCCCGCCCCTACGCCAGCGCGGACTACCGGACCGACTCCCGCTTCCGGCACACCCCCGCCATCGACAGCGGCGTGCGCGAGGAGGGGCTGCGCGGGATCCTCGGCGTGCCGCTGCGCGTCGGCGACCGGGTCATCGGGGTCCTGTACGCCGCCGACCGGCGCCTTCGGGAGTTCGCGCCCGATGCCGTCGCCCTGCTCGCCTCGCTCGCCGACCACGCCGCGGTCGCCATCGACAGTGCCCGGCTCCTGGAGGAGACCCGCACCGCGCTGGTGGAGCTGGGCGCGGCCACCGAGGCGGTGCGCGCCCACGGCGAGGCGATGCGCCTGGCCGCCGAAACCCACGACCGCCTCACCGAGTTGGTCCTGCGCGGCGGCGACGTCGCCGATCTCGCCTACGAGGTCGCCGCCCTGCTGGGCGGCGGTCTCGTGGTGCACGACGCCGACGGCAGCGAACTGGCCCGGGTCGACAGCGGGCCCATCCCGGCGCCGGTACGGGGCGCCGCGGCCTCCCGCTCCGGGGGCCGGGCCGTCGCCACGGACGGCATCTGGGTGTGCGCGGTGCTCGCGGGGCCCGAACTGCTGGGCAGCATCAGCCTCACCGGACGCGCGGACCTGGCGGACTCGGACCGGCGCCTGTTCGAGCGTGCCAGCCTGGTCACCGCGCTGCTCCTGCTGCTGCGCCGGTCGATCGCGCAGGCCGAGGACCGGGTCCGCGGCGAACTCCTGGGCGACCTGCTCACCGCCGAGCCCCACGGCCGTCCGCGCGATGCCGGGAGCCAGGCCCTGCGGGTGCTGCGGGCGCGCAAACTCGGCGTGGACCTGGCCCGCCCGCACGCCGTGCTGGTCCTGCACTGCGACACCGCGCTACGGCCCCGGCTCGCGGCGGAGGCGGCCCGCCAGGCCCGCGCGCTCGACGGGCTGGCCGGGCTCCACGAGGGCCGGGCCGTCCTGCTGGCCCCGGCATCCGGCCGGCCCGGCGTGCTCGCCGAGTCCCTCGCGGCGGACCTGGGCCAGGCCCTGGGCAGCCCCGTCACCGTGGGCTCCGCGGGCCCCGCCGGCGGCCCCGCCGCACTCCCGGCCGTGTACGCGGAGGCCCTGCGCTGCCTGGAGGCCCTGCACTCCCTGGGCCGCACGGGTACCGGCGCCGACCTCCCCGGCCTGGGCTTCCTGGGCGTCCTCCTCGGGGACCGGACCGACATGCCGGGGTACGTCGAGCACGTGCTCGGCCCGGTCATCGAGTACGACCGCAAGCGCGGCACCGAACTGGTCCGCACCCTGGAGGCGTACTACGCCCACGGCGCCGCCCTGAACCGGGCCAAGGACGCACTCCACGTGCACGTCAACACGGTCGTCCAGCGCCTGGACCGCATCGCCCGGCTCCTCGGCGACACCTGGAACACCCCGGCCCGCTCCCTGGAGATCCAGCTCGCCCTGCGCATCCACCGCCTGATGTCCTCGTGAACGCAAAAGAACCCACCGAAGCGGGGTTCCTGCCGGTGTCCGAGGGGAGACTTGAACCCTCCACTCGGGCACCAGCCCTTTTGCTCCTGACCTGGGGAACCGTACTCCAGAAGGCCCTTCCCCCATGGCGCGGTTGGTCACCACTACCTGGCGTTTCCGTCCGTTCCCGCCCGCTGTTGGTCATGCGTTGGTCACGTGACCAGCCCCAGAAGCGGTCTCCGCCTGGCTGAGAACTGCCCCACTCCGGCCGTCCAGACGTTCGCCGGCCTTGACGCTGCCGCGCCTACGGCACGAAGCTCGTGCAAGTTGGCGTAAGCCACTCGCCACCGGAGGCAGCCATGGCACTACGGTTCATCGGGATTGATCCAGACACCGGGCAGCAGGGTTCCCCCACCGTATGGGTGGACGAGGAGAAGGGGGAGCTGGTGCTTCAGGGCTGGAAGCCAGACGAGAAGCTGGAGGCTGAGTGTGCGGCGTTCGAGGCCCCCGGACATGCCCCGGGCATCCCTCCGCACGAAGCCGTGATTCGGATTCCGGCCCGCATGGTGCCGATGCTCAGGGAGGCGTGTGATGTCGCAGAACGAGCCGGGCTTTAACGAGCTCCTGGCGGCGGCCAAGCGCTCGGCCGTGCACCTGGAGATGCGCGACTCATACGGCGTCGGCGACGAGGCGGAGGACTACGAGCACTGGAAGCGCACGGGTCAACGCGACGTGGACCCAGCGTCTGCCTACTGGACACCGTGGGTTGATTTGATTCGTGGCACAGTGGCGCGAGGTGTAGTCGTCCGCCGCGCTCGCATCGTGTCGGAACCGGTAACGGATTACATCCGGTACGAACACGCCGGCACCGTGGTCAATCTCCACGCCGGGGAGCAAGTCCGCTGGCTGCCCAGGCGGCAGGCATCGGACATCGCGCTTCCTGGAAACGACTGCTGGGTGTTCGACGGAGAGATCGCGCTCTTCAACCACTTCACCGGGGATGGAAACTGGTCCGAGCCGGGCTGGGAGGTTCGCTCCGAACCTGCCGTGGCCCAACTGGCGTCGGCCGCGTTCGAAGCTGTCTGGGAGCGCGGCATCCCGCACGAGAAGTACTCGGTCTGACCGTACGAAACACAGAAGAGCCAACTCATGTCCGCGTCCCCGTCATCCAGCGCCCAGGCCGCCCGCGAAGCCCTCGCCGCCCGTCTTGGGGCTCTCCGTCGAGATGCGGAGCTGACCGGGCATGAGCTGGCTCTTCGGTGTGGCTGGAGTCCAGCCAAATCTTCGCGCATCGAGCGGGCCAAGACCCCCGCCTCCGATGCCGACATCCGTGCTTGGTGCAAGGCGTGCGGAGCGGGAGATCAGACCGCCGACCTGATCGCGGCGAATCGGCAAGCAGATCAGATGTACGTGCACTGGCAGAAGCTCCATCGCCATGGGATGCGCAGGGCACAAGAGGAAGTCGTTCCCCTGTACGAGCGCACCCGACACTTCCGCGTCTACTGCTCGAACGTAGTCCCGGGAATGCTCCAGACGGAGTCGTACGCGACGGCCCTGCTGTCCACGATCGCCGCGTTCCAGGGCACCCCGGACGACTCGGAAACGGCAGCCGCCTCCCGAATCGAGCGCTCACGCGTCCTGCACGAAGGCGACCACCGGTTCGCCTTGCTTCTGGAAGAAGCCGTGCTCCGCTACCGCATCGGCGACGATGCCACCATGGCTGGCCAACTCGGCTACCTGCTGGCGGTCATGGCCCTGCCGAACGTGAGCCTCGGAGTGATCCCCTTCACAGCCCAGCGGCGCGTCTGGCCCTTGGAGGCCTTCTATTTGTTCGACAGCCGACAAGCGAGCGTCGAACTGCTGACGGCCGCCGTGAACGTCTCGGCGCCGAGCGAGGTTGCCACCTACTCGAAAGCCTTCTCCGAGCTGTCCAAGATCGCCGTTCACGGTGCTCCCGCCCGGACTTTGATCTCGGAAGCAATCACCTCCCTCGGGTAGTTTGCGTGCAAGCTCATGCAAGAACGTGGCTGCTTGGATACCCCGGTTTCTAGGGTCATCTCATCGACCTTGCAAGCGATCGGGAGGACGCGGTGGCGGGCACGACGAAGCTGGGCGCCCTGGCAACCAAACGCTGACTGATCCCCGAGGAGCGCGACCCGTTCCCTTTGTGGGCGGATGTTCCCGACTGGGTCCCCCGGTGCGGCTACACGTCGGCCACTCCGGCGCTGCTGCGCGTGGTGCTGGCAAGGCTTCGGGACCGGTTGTGAACGCACCAGAGAGGGTCAGACGGCCCCTCTCGTGTTTCACGCCCGAAGAGCGCACGGAGCTGGACGAAGGTCTGGCCCGGATCTTGGCGGAGCGGGAAGCGCGGGAGTGGGCGGCAGCCATAGGGGCAGCCCTTCCCGCCCTGGCGCACGCCGTGAGTGAAGCGGCTGAAAGGGAGGCGCTGGCCGATGGCGCATGAACGGCCGGAACTGACGACGATTCCGGCGGATTCCTTCTGGCCGAAGGGGGATGCGTTGGAACAGTCCTCGTATTCGTCGCATGAGCGCCGGGTAACTCGCGCCGTCGAGGACGCTGGGGAAGCCTGCCTCCAGAGCACTGACGTTCCGGAGCGCCTCAGGGAACGCATCCGGCCGCTTCTCGAAACGGTGGTCGATGAAATTCCCCTGGGAAGAGCCGACCATTTGTGAACTGTGGGACGGGCATTCGGGGAATCACCACGGCCACTTCGCCCCCTCACTCGACCACGAATACGGGCGAGGCGCACTGTGGGCCGTGTGGGGTGAGGGATCGCCGGTTGTACTCCGAGGGATTGCTCGCTGCGACCACAGCGACTGCAGCCACCCCCGGGACTTCTTCTGCTACGGGTGCCGCTTGCCGCGCGGCCATGACGGCCGGCACTCGGGGCGGGAATAGTCCGTGACCCGACTCACCGCGCGGGAGATGAAGGAGAACCGCGACTGCATAGCCGCCCATGAAGACAAGATCAGAAGGCGGCTTGCTGATGGGGAGACCTACGTCGAGATATCCGCACAGCTTGGGATCGGCGTAAGCGTCCTCCGCCGAATGTTAGAAATCGTGCTCCCTGGAAGGAACGTCCGTGTCCACGCCCCTTGTAAGTGTCCGGACCGGGAAGCCCGCGAAGTGCGGGGCGTGGGCGGAGCTGTACCCCCATCAAGTGTGGGCCGTCCGGCGCGGAATCCCCGGAACGCCGCGCTATGAAGATCGGGTCAACAATTCTGCAACCTGCGGTCTGCGGTTCAATCACCCGGGCGGGCACGAAGCCGGAATGCGCCCGAACGAACCGGAGTACGGTGGCGGTGAAATCGGAATCCGCTGGAACACATCGAACGGGCGGATGAACGGCTGTCAGGTGGTTCTACTGGAACCGCTCACGTAGTACCCACCCTGGACGACGGGCAGACGGCCCGGTTCTGGGGACGGTGCGGGAGCCGTGCGGCAACCGGGCCTGCGACGGCGGCCTGACCCACCACTGCCTCCGGGACGCACAGCAAGGCCACGGAGCACCTCCGGTGCGGGCCGACTCGGCCTGTCACCCCTGGTCTGACCTGGGGATTCACTGGGCCGTTGGTCACGTGGTTGGTCACGCCACCGCCCAGAAACGCAAAAAACCCCAGATGAACTGGGGTCTCTGCTGGTGTCCGAGGGGGGACTTGAACCCCCACGCCCGATAAAGGGCACTAGCACCTCAAGCTAGCGCGTCTGCCATTCCGCCACCCGGACCAGGTGGTCGGCCCCGGTTTCCCGCGGCGACATGGACAACAATAGCAAAGGTTCGAGGTGGTTCCGACCAGGTATTTCGTCCGGCGGTCCCGCGACGCGCCGCGCTGACCTGCGGGCATGTCCCGCAAGGAGTAGGGAGACGGCCCGTCTCGCCGTCAGTGCGGGGCGGCCGTGCCCGCCGCCGCCCTGCGGGAGAGGGCGCGGGCCCCCGCCGTGAGGGCGAGGGCGAGGGCGATGAGGGCTGCGGCGACCGCGAAGGTGACCCGCATGCCGGTGGCGACGGCGCCGGGCCGCGCCGCCGTCACGTCCGCCGTCGCCGAGGCGAACGCGAACACGGCGCCCATGACGGACGCGCCGGTGACGAGCCCGAGGTTGCGCGACAGGTTGAGCATGCCGGACACGACGCCCCGTCGGTCCGGGTCGACGTCCGCCATGACGGAGGTGTTGTTGGCCGTCTGGAACACCGCGTACCCGGCGGTGACCACCACGATGGGGACGACGTAGCCGAGGACCCCGAGCCGCTCGGGCGTCACGGACAGGGTGGCGGTTGCGGCCGCGACGGCGAGGAGTCCGGCGGTGGTCGTGCGCGGCGCGCCGAAGCGGTCCACGAGGCGGCCGGCCGGCACCCCGGTCAGGGCGGCGACGAGCGGGCCCGCCGACAGGACCAGCCCGGCCTGTGCCTCTTCGAGCCCGAGCGTGCGGGAGAGGTAGAACGGCCCGACCACCAGCGTGGCCATCATGACCGTGGAGACGAGCGCGCTCGTGGCGAGGCTCGCGCTCAGCGCCGGATCGCGGAGCGTCGCCGGAAGGATCAGAGGCGAGGCCGCCCGCGCCTCGGTGCGTACGAAGAGCACGGCCCCGAACGCCGCCGCCGCGAGCAGGGCCGCGTTCGGCGGGCCGAAACCGCCGCGCCCCAGGGTCATGGCGAGGGCGTAGGCCGCGAGCGTCAGGGCGAGCAGCAGTGTGCCCGCACGGTCGAAGCCGGCCCGGCCCGCACGGGGCTCCCGCCCGTCGGCGGGCAGGTGGCGGTGCGCGAGGGCGAAGGCGAGGAGGCCCAGCGGCGCGTTGACGAGGAAGACCGCCCGCCAGCCCGGGCCCGCCATCAGGGCGCCGCCGAGCGAGGGGCCGAGGGCGGTGCCGACGGCGGACATCGTCCCGAGCAGCCCCATGGCGCTGCCGGTCCGCTCCTTCGGGACTGCCCCGCCGACGAAGGCCATGGTGAGGGCCATCATGACGGCGGCTCCGAGCCCCTGCGCCGCGCGGGCGGCGATCAGCGTCCACAGCGTCGGCGCGAGGCCGCACAGCACCGAGGCCGTGGTGAACAGCAGGATCCCGGCCAGCAGCAGCCGTCGACGGCCGATGACGTCACCGAGCCGTCCGACGCCGACGATCACGGTGGTGATGGCGAGGAGATAGGCGAGGACGATCCACTGGACCTCCTGGAACGAGGCGGTGAAGGCCTGCGCGAGGGTCGGCAGGGCCACGTTGGCGACGCTGGTGCCGAGCGAGGACAGCAGCGCCGACAGGGAGAGGCCGGCGAGCACCCACCGGACCGACGGCGCCCGCCGGGCTGTTGAGGATGCGGATACGGATACGGATACGGCACCGGTTGGCTTCATGCCGAGGAGGGTCCACCCGCCGCACCGGAGCGGCAATTCTTGTTGCCGTTTCCGGGACGGCGGGGTGAAATGCCCGCATGGACAATCCGGCGCCGCACCAGCCGTACCAACAGGTCCTCGACGAGGTCGCCCCCCGGCTCAGGGCGCTGCGCGCCAAGCGCGGCCTGACCCTGGCCGCGCTCTCCGAGGCGACCGGCATCTCCAAGAGCACCCTGTCCCGACTGGAGTCCGGGCAGCGCCGCCCCAGCCTGGAGCTGCTGCTGCCGCTCGCCGGCACCTACGGCGTGGCGCTGGACGATCTGGTCGGCGCCCCCGAGGTGGGGGATCCGCGCGTACGGCTGACACCCCGCGCCCTGCCGAGCGGCGGCACGTCCGTGGCCCTCACCCGGGGGCCGGGACCCCTCCAGGCGTACAAGATGATCATCCCCGACCGGGGCGCCGAGCCGGACCTGCGCACGCACGAGGGCTACGAGTGGCTGTACGTGCTGGAGGGCCGGCTGCGGCTGGTGCTCGCCGAGCACGATCTGGTGCTCGGCTCCGGCGAGGCCGCCGAGTGGGACACCCGGCTGCCCCACTGGTTCGGCAGCGCGGACGGCCGGCCCGTCGAGATCCTCAGCCTCTTCGGGAGGCAGGGCGAGCGGATGCACGTCCGCGCGAAGCCCCGCACCTGACGGCCTGACGGCTTGTCGGACCCGATCGATAGTCTGTTCGGATGACCGATCCCAAGAGCCTTGCCAGCACCGCCGGTTACGGTGATTCCGCGGCCGCCCTCGTCGAGCAGTACGAGAGCGTGTCCTTCGCCGAGGTCCACCGCGACGTACTGCACCTGTTCCCCTCGGAGCCCAGCGCGATCCTCGACATAGGCGCGGGCAGCGGCCGCGATGCCGCCGCACTGGCCGGCCAGGGGCACCGGGTGACCGCCGTGGAACCCACCGCGGAACTGCGGGCGCTCGGCCGGCGGATCCATGCCGACCGGGACATCGACTGGGTCGACGACTCGCTGCCCGGGCTGGAGGTGCTGCGCGGCCGCGGCGGCCGGTTCGACCTGATCCTGCTGACGGCCGTGTGGATGCACCTGGACGAGCGGCAGCGGGCTTCGTCGATGGAGGGCATCGTCGGCCTGCTCGCCGCCGGAGGGCGCCTGGTCCTCTCCCTGCGGCACGGCCCCGTACCGGCCGGCCGGCGCATGTTCGACGTGTCGGTGGACGAGACGGTCGAACTCGCCCGCAGCCACGGCCTGCACCCCGCGCACCTCAACGAGCGCGCGGATCCGCTCGGCAGGCAGGAGGTGCGCTGGAGCTACCTGGGCCTGCAGCGGGAGCCCGCAGGACCCTGACCGTCGCGGCCGCGACCAGGGGGTTAGGCTTCGAAGCGACCCTCAACAAGTCAGGGATGGAGCAGTACATGGAGAGCCTGAGCCGTACCGCGCTGGTCGAGGGGCTGATGGGGCGATTCCCGCACGTGCCCCGGGAAGCCGTGATCAAGGAGGACCTCCTGCGCGGCGGCATGGCCTTCGACGAGTCCGCGCTCAGCGGCACCGCCGACGGAGGTTCCGGCGAGGTCAAGCCGAAGTCCTACTTCATCTTCTCCTTCGACCACCGCACCCTGCCGGAGCTCGGCGCGGCCGCGCTCAACCGGCCGCCGGAGGAGATCGTGCTCACGGGCGGCCCGTACGACCTGCGCCGCACGGTCGTCTCCGTACGGGTCAACCCGGACTCCCCGTACATCGTGCGGGGCGGCGAGGACGGCACGCTCGGCCTGTACCTGGACGGCTCGCGGATCGCGGACGTCGGCCTGCCGCCGATGCCGGAGTACTACAAGCACAAGCTGTCGAACGGCAAGTCGGTGATGGAGGTCGCGCCGACCATCCAGTGGGGCTACCTCATCTACCTGACGGTCTTCCGGGTGTGCCAGTACTTCGGGGCCAAGGAGGAGTGCCAGTTCTGCGACATCAACCACAACTGGCGCCAGCACAAGGCGGCGGGCCGCCCGTACACCGGGGTGAAGCCGGTCGAGGAGGTGCTGGAGGCCCTGGAGATCATCGACCGGTACGACACCGCGGGGACCTCCCGGGCGTACACCCTCACGGGCGGCTCGATCACCTCGCAGGTCGCCGGCCGCGACGAGGCCGATTTCTACGGGCACTACGCGAAGGCCATCGAGGAGCGCTTCCCCGGCCGCTGGACCGGCAAGGTCGTCGCCCAGGCGCTGCCGCGCGACGCCGTGCAGCGCTTCCACGACTACGGCGTCAAGATCTACCACCCCAACTTCGAGGTGTGGGACCGCCGGCTGTTCCAGCTGCACTGCCCGGGCAAGGAGCGCTACGTCGGCCGCGACGAATGGCACCGCAGGATCCTGGACTCCGCCGAGGTGTTCGGCCCGCGCAACGTGATCCCCAACTTCGTGGCGGGCATCGAGATGGCTGAGCCCTTCGGCTTCACCAAGGTGAGCGAGGCGATCGACTCCACCGCCGAGGGCCTGCGGTTCTTCATGTCGAACGGCGTCGTACCCCGCTTCACCACGTGGTGCCCGGAGCCGACGACGCCGCTCGGCAAGGCCAATCCGCTGGGCGCGCCGCTGGAGTACCACATCCGGCTGCTGGAGACCTACCGCGCGACGCTGGAGGAGTACGGGCTGAGCTCGCCGCCCGGCTACGGCCCGGCCGGACCGGGCCGGGCGGTGTTCTCCGTCAGCTCGTTCATGGACAGCCTCGAAGGCCTGGAGGGCTCGCCCTCCTGAGACCCGCGGGCCGGGTCACAGCACTAGGGGCAGCGGATGACCTGGCCCGCGTAGGAGAGGTTGCCGCCGAAGCCGAAGAGGAGGACGGGGGCCCCGGAGGGGATCTCGCCGCGCTCGACCAGCTTGGACAGGGCCATCGGGATGCTGCCGGCCGAGGTATTGCCGGAGTCGACGACATCGCGGGCGACGACGGCGTTGACGGCGCCGATCTTCGCCGCGAGCGGCTCGATGATCCGCAGGTTCGCCTGGTGGAGGACGACGGCGGCCAGCTCCTCCGGGGTGACCCCGGCCTTCTCGCACACCTTGCGGGCGAGCGGGGGCAGCTGGCTGGTGGTCCAGCGGTAGACCGACTGGCCCTCCTGCGCGAAGACCGGGGGCGAGCCCTCGATCCGGACGGCGTGGCCCATCTCCGGCACCGAACCCCACAGCACGGGGCCGATGCCGGGCTCGTCGCATGCCTCGACGACGGCCGCGCCGGCGCCGTCGCCGGTGAGGACGCAGGTGGTGCGGTCGCTGTAGTCGGTGATCTCGGTCATCTTGTCGGCGCCGATGACCAGCGCGCGGGTGGCGGAGCCGGCCCGGATCGCGTGGTCGGCGGTGGCCAGGGCGTGGGTGAAGCCCGAGCAGACGACGTTGATGTCCATGACGGCGGGGCCGCCGCCCATGCCCAGCTTGGCGGCGACGCGGGCCGCCATGTTGGGTGAGCGGTCGATCGCCGTGGAGGTGGCGACGAGCACGAGGTCGATGTCGTCCGGGCTCAGGCCGGCACTCGCGAGGGCTTTGCCGGCGGCCTGGAAGGCCAGCTCGTCCACCGGCTCCTCGGGACCCGCGACGTGCCGGGTCTTGATGCCGACCCGGGACCGGATCCACTCGTCGTTCGTGTCGACCATGGCCGCGAGGTCCTCGTTGGTGAGCACTTTCGCGGGCTGGTAGTGCCCTAGCGCCACCACGCGTGAACCGGTCATGGGCGGGGTCCCCCCTCGTACGGCAGTCAGGACCTCCCAGCTTCGCCTGCTACCGATGGGTACGAATGCGCGTGACCCGACAGGATTCCGGCACCGGAATTTGGAGAATTCCGAGGATCTTCCTGCCGGGGACGTCGCCGGGAGCCGATCCGGGAGAATGGGCTCGTCAGATGCACGATGAGGTGCGGGGCGAGTACAGAACGGGTGGACTGATCACATGGGACGGGTCACCGAACGCCGTCGCGTCGTCCGGATCCGCAGCGGCGTCGCCGGGGCCCGGCCCGACACGCTGGTCGCCGAGGAGCCGCTGGAGATACGGCTGAACGGCAAGCCGCTGGCCATCACGATGCGCACCCCGGGCGACGACTTCGCCCTGGCGGTGGGATTCCTGGTGAGCGAGGGCGTGCTGGGCTCCGCGGCGGACGTACGGGCCGTCACCTACTGCGAGGGCGCCACCGACCGGGGGCCCCTCCCAGTGGCAGCCGGGGGAGGGTCGAACACCTACAACGTGGTCAACGTGCAGCTCGGAGCCGGGGTTCCGCTGCCGGACATCACGCTGGAGCGCAACGTCTACACGACCTCGTCCTGCGGGCTGTGCGGGAAGGCCAGCCTGGACGCGGTGCGCACGGCGAGCCGGTTCCCGGGGCTCGCCGCCGACCCGGTACGGGTGTCCGCGGACCTCCTCTCGGAGCTGCCGGACCGGCTGCGGGCGGCGCAGAAGGTCTTCGACCGGACGGGCGGGCTGCACGCGGCCGCGCTGTTCTCGGCCACGGGCGAGCTGCTGGACGTACGGGAGGACGTGGGCCGGCACAACGCGGTGGACAAGATCATCGGTCGGGCCCTCCAGGCCGGCCGGCTCCCGCTGGCGGGCGCGGTCCTGCTGGTGTCGGGCCGGGCCTCCTTCGAGCTCGCGCAGAAGGCCGTGATGGCGGGCATCCCGATCCTGGCGGCCGTCTCGGCGCCGTCCTCGCTGGCCGTGGACCTGGCGCTGGAGACGGGGCTCACGCTGGTCGGCTTCCTGCGGGGCCGGGACATGAACATCTACGCGGGCGAGCAGCGGATCGATCTCCCGGCGTAGCGGGGCCAGGCCGGGCCGCTGAGCGGGGGCGGGTCCCGGAGCGGGGGCGGGGCCCGAGCCGGCCCGCCCCCGTGGTCGCTACTGCGAGGCCTTCGCCCCGGCTCCGGTGTGCGGGGTGTCCGGGCCGGCTTCGACGGTCTGGCTGTACGGGTTCCTTGTCGTTGGCGCTTGACTGACACCCCGAACCTAGAAGAACCGGACATTTCTTCGCCTTAACGCCCCTCGGTACGGCTCAGCGCCCCCGGCGGGCGCGCCGCGAAGCCGACCCGGACGTGCCCGGGTTCGGGACCGGCGGCTCGATGCGGTGGAGGTCCAGGGTCGGCGGGACCGGGGTGGCTCCGGGGCCGCCGGACTCGGCCCAGGCGATGATCTCGTCGGTCGCCGTGTCGTCCAGGGCCCACCCGAACCACGCCGCGCGGGCGCCCCGGCGGCGGGCCTCCGTGGTGGGCTGCACCACGATGACGTTGGCCTGCGCACAGGGCCCGAGGCAGTCCGTCGTACGCACCGCCAGGCGGCCGCCGGAGGCCGCGGCGGCCTCGCGCAGCCGGGCCAGCTGGCCGGCGTGGTCGGAGCCGGGGTTCTTGCGGGGGTCGCCGCAGCAGCAGCCGCGGCAGACCACCAGGGTGCAGGGGCGTTCGGCATGGGCGGCGAGCGGGCGTATCCAGGTCACCGCCGCACGTTACCGGGCCTGCGAGCTGGGGTGTTGACGGCTCGGCGAGACCTCCGCCACACGGGCGGCGGGCAGTTCGGTGCCGGACTCCCCCGCCGGGTCCTGCGCGCGGCGGCGGGCCAGCACCGCACACACCATCAGCTGCATCTGGTGGAACAGCATCAGCGGCAGCACGGCGAGGCTCGCCTGGGCGCCGAACAGCACGCTGGCCATGGGCAGTCCGGCCGCCAGGCTCTTCTTCGAGCCCGCGAACTGGATGGCGATGCGGTCCTCGCGGGTGAACCCGAGGCGCTTCGCCCCGTACCAGGTGAGCAGGAGCATGACGGCCAGGATGACGGCCTCCACGGCCAGCAGGACGCCGAGGCGCGGGACGCTCACCTGGTGCCAGATCCCCGCGACCATGCCGGCGCTGAAGGCGGTGTAGACGACGAGCAGGATCGAGCCGCGGTCCACGTAGCCGAGCGCCTTCTTCCTGCGGACCAGGAAGGCGCCGACCCACGGGCGCAGGGCCTGGCCGAGGAGGAAGGGCGCCAGCAGCTGGAGGACGATCTTGAGGAGGGAGTCGAGGGAGAAGCCGCCCGCGCTGTTGCCGAGCAGGCCGGCCGCGAGGAGCGGGGTGACGAAGATGCCGGCGAGGCTGGAGAACGATCCGGCGCAGATCGCGGCGGGGACGTTGCCGCGGGCGATGGAGGTGAAGGCGATGGAGGACTGGATGGTCGAGGGGACCAGGCAGAGGAAGAGCAGGCCGCTGTAGAGCGCGGGCGACAGCAGGGTCGGTACGAGGCCGTGGGCGGCCAGGCCGAGCAGGGGGAAGAGGGCGAAGGTGCAGGCGAGGACGGTGACGTGGAGCCGCCAGTGGCGCAGGCCCTCGATGGCCTCGCGGGTGGAGAGCCGGGCTCCGTAGAGGAAGAAGAGCAGGGCCACAGCCGCGGTGGAGGCCGCTTCGGCGGCGGAGGCGGCCGCGCCGCGGGCGGGGAGCAGGGCGGCGACGGCGACGGTGGCGAGCAGACCGAGGATGAACGGGTCGGCGGGGAGCCAGGCGGGGATCTGCGGGCGGCGCATGGGCTGGGTGCTCACTTGCTCTGTCGGTGTCGGTGTCGGTGTGCGGGGTCCGGGGTGCTCCTTCGATGGTCGGTGGTGGGACGGTGATCGGGAAACCCGCACACCGCACTGACTGTCATCACGGAACGCGATGACAGTGCCTACGATGGGCGGTATGTACGACCCCGTGCAGTTGCGCACGTTCCTCACCGTGGCCCAGACGCTGAGCTTCACGCAGGCCGCGGGGCGCCTCGGAGTACGCCAGTCCACGGTCAGCCAGCACGTGCGCCGCCTGGAGGAGGCGACGGGCCGGACCCTGTTCGCCCGCGACACGCACAGCGTGGAGCTGACGGAGGACGGCGAGGCGCTGCTCGGCTTCGCGCGTTCGATCCTGGAGGCGCACGAGCGGGCGACGGCCTTCTTCACCGGCAAGCGGATCCGCGGGCGGCTGCGCTTCGGGGCGTCGGAGGACTTCGTGCTGACCCGGCTGCCGGAGATCCTGGAGGGCTTCCGCCACGAGCACCCCGAGGTCGAGCTCGAACTGTCGGTGGAGCTGTCGGGAACGCTCCACGAGCGGCTCGACGCGGGCCGACTCGACCTGGTGCTGGCCAAGCGCAGGGGTCCGGGCGACGAGCGGGGCCGGCTGGTGTGGCGCGACCGCATGGTGTGGATCGGGGCGGAGGGGCTGCGGGTGGATCCCGACCGGCCGGTTCCGCTGATCCTCTTCCCGCCGCCCGGGATCACCCGGGCCCGCGCGCTGGACGTGCTGCAGGGCCACGGGCGGCCGTGGCGGATCGCGTGTACGAGCGGCAGTCTGAGCGGTCTGATCGCGGCGGCCCGCGCGGGCCTGGGCGTCATGGCGCACACCCGGGGCCTGATCCCGCCGGGGCTGGTGCGCGTGGGCGGCCTGCCGGAACTGGGGCCGGTGGAGTTCGCCCTCCTCCACGGCAGGCGACCCACACCGGCCTCCGAGGCGCTCGCAGCCGCCATCCTGGCGGGCGGCGACCGCCTGAGCAGGCCGGCCAGCACCTAAGGGGTGTCTGGCGGACCATGGCCGGGCCCGGCCCTGATCCGCCAGACACCCCCTAGCGCTGCGGCCCGGTCACGGCACCGGAAACGCGGCACCGGACAGCCGAGCCGCGCTGGTCACGCCGGGTGGAGCGGGGGGATCTTGTGGAGGTTTCCTCAACGCCGCCGGGCGGGCCGGCCGGTGGGGTAGCGTCACCGCGCTGTGCCGAGAGGAGCGGGGCCTTGCGCGAGATCACCGTCCCACCGGTCGTCACGGGCTCGCCCGTGGGCGGCTTGGCCGACGTCGTCTTCCTGCATGCCCGGGAGGACCCCGGCCGGGTCGTGCTCGGCCGGAAGGCGGACGGTGTCTGGCAGGACGTGACCTCCGGGGAACTGGCCGCCGAGGTACTGGCCCTGGCCAAGGGGCTGCTGGCCCAGGGCGTCCGTTTCGGCGACCGGGTCGCGGTCATGTCCCGTACCCGGTACGAGTGGACGCTCTTCGACTTCGCGCTCTGGGCCGTCGGCGCCCAGCCGGTGCCGGTCTACCCCACCTCCTCCGCCGAGCAGGTGCACTGGATCCTCTACGACTCCGAGTGCACGGCCTGCGTGGTCGAGAACGAGGACCAGGCCATGACCGTCGGGTCGGTGATCGAGCGGCTGCCGCACCTGCGCAGGCTGTGGCAGCTCGACTCGGGCGCGGTGGAGGGCCTGGTCGAGGACGGGCGCGGGGTGTCCGAGGACGTCGTGCACCGCCATCGCGGAGCCGTGACCCCCGATGCCATCGCCACCGTCATCTACACCTCGGGCACCACCGGCCGGCCCAAGGGCTGCGTGCTGACGCACCGCAACTTCATGTACGAGGCCGACACGATGGTCGCCCGCTGGGAGTCCGTCTTCCAGGCCGGACCGGGGGAACAGCCCTCCACCCTGCTCTTCCTCCCCCTCGCCCACGTCTTCGGGCGCATGGTGGAGGTGGCCGCCGTCCGGGCCCGCGTGAAGCTCGGGCACCAGCCCGTCCTCGCGGCGGCGGAACTGCTGCCGGACCTGGCGGCGTTCCGTCCGACCTTCATCCTCGGGGTCCCGTACGTCTTCGAGAAGGTGTTCGCGGCCGCGCGCCGCAAGGCCGAGGCGGAGGGGCGGACCGGCCCCTTCGACCGGGCGGTGGAGACGGCCGTACGGTACGCGGAGGCGCGCGAGCAGAAGGCCTTCGGCACCGGGGCCGGACCTTCGGCCAAACTGCGCGTGGAGCACCAGCTGTTCGAGAAGCTGGTGTACGGGAAGGTCCGCGAGGCCATGGGCGGCCGGGTGCGGCACGCCATGTCGGGCGGATCGGCGATGTCGCGCCGGATGGGGCTGTTCTTCGACGGTGCCGGGGTCACGGTCTTCGAGGGCTACGGGCTGACCGAGTCGTGCGCGGCGGCCACCGCGAACCCGCCCGGGGCCACGAAGTACGGAACGGTCGGGCAGCCGATCCCCGGCAGTACGGTGCACATCGCCGACGACGGGGAGGTGTGGCTGCACGGCGGGCACGTCTTCTCCGGGTACCTCAACGACCCGCGCTCCACGGAGGCGGTGCTGCGGGAGGGCTGGCTGGCGACGGGGGACCTGGGGCGGCTCGACGGGGACGGCTACCTGACCATCACCGGGCGCAAGAAGGAGATCCTGGTGACCTCCAACGGCAAGAGCGTCTCGCCGACCGCCCTGGAGGAGCGGGTGCGTTCGCATCCTCTGGTGTCCCAGTGCGTACTGGTGGGCAACGACCGGCCGTACATCGCGGCCCTGATCACCCTTGACATGGAGGGGATAGCGCACTGGCTGTCGATGCGCGGCCGGGCGCAGCTGCCGGCGGCGGACCTGGTGCACGACGCCGATCTCGCGGCGGAGGTCCGCCGGGCGGTGGTGGCGGCGAACACGCTGGTCTCCCAGGCGGAGGCGATCCGCAACTTCCGGGTGCTGGCCGAGCAGTTCACCGAGGAACGCGGCCTGCTGACCCCCTCGTTGAAGCTGAAGCGCCGGGCGATCGAGAAGGCCTACGCGGCGGAGGTGGCGGACCTGTACTCATCCCGGTCCGCCTGATCCGACGACAACCTGACGGATCGTCACTTCACTTGGCCATTGATATTGACGATGCGTCAGGTCGCGCACAGAATGCGGGGATTCCGACCGGAGGGGATCCCACACATGTTGCGACCGATCCGCACCCTGGCCGCCGCGGCAGCGGCCCTCGCGCTCGTCTCCGCCTGCAACTCCGCCTCCAACAGCACCTCTCCCGGCAAGCCCGGCGCCACCGGCGACTCCCGCGGGGTGAGCGCCGACTCGATCAAGGTCGGCGGCATCGTGTCGATGACCAGTGCCAGCGGCTACAGCAAGAAGGACACCGACCTCGGCGCCAAGGCCCGGTACCTGAGAGCCAACGCCGAGGGCGGCGTCAACGGCCGGAAGATCGACTACATCGGCGCGGAGGACGACGGCCAGGACCCCGCCAAGAACCTCGCCGCCGCCCGCAAGCTGGTTCAGCAGGACAAGGTCTTCGCGGTCTCCCCCATGAGCTCGGTCACCTTCTCCGGCGCCGACTTCCTGGAGCAGGAGAAGGTCCCCACCTTCGGCTGGGGCACGCTGCCCTCCTTCTGCGGGCCCAAGTACATCTACGGTTTCAACGGCTGCCTCGTCCCCACTCCCGGCGGCACCATCAACCAGACCTGGCCCGAGGGCATCGGCCAGCTCCTCGGCGGGGCCCAGGGCAAGTCGGTCGCGATCATCGCCAACGACAGCGACGCCGGGAAGTTCGGCGTGCGCACCTTCCAACAGGGCTTCACCAGTGCCGGGTTCAAGGTCTCCTACGCCAAGGCCGCCGTGCCGGGCACCGCGGTGCCGAGCGACTGGTCGGCGTACGTCAAGGAGATCCTCGACAGCAACGACGGCAAGGCGCCGGACGCCGTCGTCTCGGTCATGCAGACCCCCAACAACATCGGGCTGTTCACCGCGCTCAAGCGCAGCGGCTACAAGGGCCTGCTCTCGGACCCGACCGACTACGACCCCGGGCTGCTCGCCAAGGACGCCACCAAGCAGGCCCTGGACGGGGTCCACGTCCTGCTCCAGTTCCAGCCGTTCGAGTCGACCGACCCGAAGATGGCGCAGTTCAAGGCCGACATCAAGGCCGCCGCGGGCGGGCAGGACGTACCGCTCAACATGCACATGCTGACCGGGTACATGTCGGCCGACCTCTTCGTGTCCATCGCGCAGAAAGCGGGCAAGGCCCTGACCGTCGAGTCCTTCCAGGCCGCCGCGCAGAGCTTCTCCGACACCGGCACGCTCGTCGGCGACCGGGCGGAGCCCAAGGGGCAGAAGGACAGCTTCGGCTGCGGGGCGCTCGTCCAGCTGAAGAACGGGGCGTACGAGGTCTCCGTACCGTTCAAGTGCCACGAGCCGATCCCCTTCAAGTAGGGGCGCAGGCATGGGAGATCTGCTCGCCGTCGTACTGAGCGGTCTGGTGTCCGGCGCCCTGTACGCACTGCTCGCCACCGGGCTGGTGCTGTCGTACTCGGCGTCCGGGCTGTTCAACTTCGCGCACGGGGCCACCGCCTACCTGTGTGCGCTCACCTTCTACGAGCTGCACTCCGGGCTGGGGTGGCCGGCCGTCCCGGCGGCGCTGCTGGTGGTGTGCGTACTGGCACCCGGACTCGGGTGGGCCCTGGACCGGCTGATGTTCCGGCGGCTCGCCCGCGTCGGGGAGACGGCGCAGATCGTGGCCACCATCGGGCTGTTGGTGGCGCTGCCGGCGGCCGGGCTGTGGGCGGTGGAGCTGCTGGCGGACGCCGGGGCTCCCATGAAGCCGGCCGAGAACCAGTTCGGCCTGCCGGGTGTCGGGCCGAGCCCCGCGAAGGCCTGGCAGCCCCTGGAGGGCGTCGGCATCGACTCCGACCAGCTGATCACCTGGGTGGTGACGGCGGTGGTGGCGGTGGCCCTGTGGGTGCTGATGCGGCACACGCGGCTGGGGCTGCTGCTGCGGGCCGCCGTGGACAACCGCTCGCTCACCGAACTGCGCGGGATCAGCGCCGACCGGCTGTCCTCGGTGGCCTGGATGATCGCGTCGGGGCTGGCGGGCCTGGCGGGGGTGCTCGCGACGCCGCTGCTGGGGCTCTCGGCGCACGACTTCACGCTGTTCCTGTTCGTGTCGGCCACGGCCGCGGTCGTCGGGCGGTTCGCGTCCGTCCCGCTCGCCTTCGCGGGCGGGCTGGGGCTCGGCGTACTGCAGAACCTGGCCGTCGGGTACGCGCACTTCGCCGACGACATCACCGGATTCCGCACGGCGGTGCCCTTCCTCATCCTGTTCGCGGGGCTGCTCGTGCTGACCCGGCGGGCGCGCACCGCCGGTACGGCCGCCGTGGACGCCCCGCCGGTGGACCACCTCGCCGGGGCGCCGTGGGTCCGGCGGTGGGGGGTCTGGGCGGGCGCGGCGGTCGCGCTGGGCACGGCGTTCTACACCGTGACCACGCCGTTCTGGAGCGGGCTGCTCGCGCAAGGGCTCGCGCTGGCCCTGGTGTTCATGTCCTTCACGGTCGTCACGGGGCTCGGGGCGATGGTGTCGCTGGCCCAGGGAACCTTCGTGACCGGGGCCGCGCTGGTGGCGGGGCTGCTGATGAGCCGGGGCTGGCCGTTCGTGGCGGCCGCCGCGGTGGGCACCTGCGTGGCGGCGGTGCTCGGGGCGCTCGTGGCGCTGCCCGCGCTGCGGCTGGGCGGGCGCTCGCTGGCGCTGGCCACCCTGGCGCTGGCGTTCCTGGCCGACCAGGTGCTCTTCCAGATGCGGTGGCTGCGCAACGGCGACTCGGGCTGGTCGGTGCCGCGGCCGGTGTTCGGGCCGGTGGACCTCTCCGACGACCGGGCCCTCGGAGTGGCGCTGGTGGTACTGGTCGCCGTGGTGGCGGCGGGGCTGAGCGCACTGCGGAACTCGCCGACCGGGCGGGCGATGCTGGCCGTCCGGTCCGCCCCGGCCGCGGCGATGGCCTCCGGGGTGTCGGTCCTGCGCACGAAGCTGCTGCTGTTCACGCTGTCGGCCGGGCTGGCCGGCTTCGGGGGCGTGATGTACGCCTCGTACAACACCCGGATCACGGCAACCGACTTCACCGCGATGACCGGGCTGGTCTGGCTCGCTGTGGTCGTGGCGGCGGGCGTCCGCCGGCCGCAGTACGCGATCGTGGCGGGGCTGGTGTTCGCGCTCGCCCCGCGCGTGCTGTCCGACTACGTGACCTCGTCCGCGCACCTGCCGGTGATCCTGTTCGGCCTGGCCGGCCTGGCCCTGGCCAACGACCCCGACGGCTACTGCGCGGCCGTTCCGGTGCGGCTGGCGCGCAAGCGCGCCGCGGCTTCCCAGAGCCCCCCGGGAGGCGGGGTCGACCGGAAACCGGTCCCGCCGCCGGTGTTCGAGGTACGGGAGCCCGAGGCCCGTACGGCAGGGGGCCCTGCGGGGCCCACCGCACCCGCCGGCGCGCCGGTGCCCGCCCTGGAGCTGCGCGGCGTCACCGCCGGGTACGACGGGGGGCTCGTGCTGCACGGGGTGGACCTCGTGGTCCGCAGGGGGGAGATCCTCGCCGTGCTCGGGCCCAACGGCGCCGGGAAGAGCACCGCCTGCCGGGCGGCCGCCGGGCTGGTGCCCGTCGCGGACGGCAGCGTCCGCGTCGGCGGACGGGACGTGACCTCCGACGGGGCCGTGCGGCGCGCCCGCGGCGGGGTGCTGCTCGCCCCCGAGGGCCGGGGGATCTTCCCCGCGCTCAGCATCGAGGAGAACCTCGCCCTGTACCTGGCCGACGCCGCCGAACGGGACGCGGTCTACGAACGGTTCCCGCGCCTGCGGGAGCGGCGCCAGATCCCCGCCGGGGCCCTGTCCGGCGGGGAGCAGCAGCTGCTGGCCCTCGCCCCGCTGCTCCAGCGGCCGCCCGAGGTGCTGATCGCCGACGAGCCCTCGCTCGGGCTCGCGCCCCGCGTGGTCGAGGAGGTGTACGCGCTGCTCACCGAGCTCCGCGACGCCGGGACCGCGCTGCTGCTGGTGGAGGAGAAGGCCGCCGAGATCCTCGGGATCGCCGACACCGTCGCCTACCTCTCGCAGGGCCGGGTCTCCTGGTGCGGCCCGCGCGCCGAGGTGGAGGCGGACCGGCTCACCGAGGCCTACCTGGGGATCGCCACATGACGACGCCGTACGTGCTGGAGGGCAGCGGGATCAGCGTCCGGTTCGGCGGTGTCAGAGCGCTGACGGAGGTCGATCTCGGGATCAGGGCGGGCGAGGTGTGCGGGCTGATCGGTCCGAACGGGGCGGGAAAGACCACCCTGTTCGACGTCCTGTCCGGGATCCGGCGGCCGGACCGGGGGCGGATGCTGCTGGACGGGGAGGACATCACCCGCCGCTCCCCCGTGTGGCGGGCCCGGCACGGGATGCGCCGGACGTTCCAGCGCCAGCAGCTCTTCGGGCAGCTCAGCGTGGCCGACAACGTGCTCGTCGCGCAGGAGTGGCGCGGCGGCGGGGGCGGTTTCGCGGCCGATCTCCTCTCGTCCCCGACGCGGCGCCGCCGCGAGCGGGAGCGCCGCGAGCGCGGGGAGCGCGTACTGGAGGCGTGCGGCATCGGCCCGCTCGGGGACGCGTACGCCGGCGGGCTGCCCGTGGGGCAGGCCCGGATGGTGGAGCTGGCCCGCGCGGTGGCCGATCCGCCGCGGGTGCTGCTGCTCGACGAGCCCGCGTCGGGCATGTCGGCCCCCGAGCGGGAGCAACTCGCCGCGGTCGTGCGGCGGCTGGCCGAGGAGGAGGGCTGCGCGGTGCTGCTGGTCGAGCACAACGTCGCCTTCGTGATGGACCTCTGCACCCGCGTGGTCGTCCTGGACCTCGGTACGGTGCTGGCCGAGGGCACGGCCGCCGAGGTACGGGCCGACCCGCTCGTGCGGGAGGCCTATCTGGGGGCCTGAACCGTACCCGTGAGGATCACTCGGACGGCGGGAATACCGGGTACGGGAGACAGGTTGTCGCCGGTCGTAGGAGCTCCACAGACGACCCCGAGGAACGACAAGACGTGAACCAGGTTCCCAGCACCAAGCTCAACAACGGCACGCTCATGCCCCAGCTCGGCTACGGCGTCTGGCAGGTCCCGGACGCCGAAGCGGAGCAGGCCGTCACGACGGCGCTGGAGGCGGGCTACCGCAGCATCGACACGGCGTCCATCTACGGCAACGAGGCGGGCACCGGCAAGGCCATCGCCGGCGCCGGGGTACCGCGCGAGGAGCTGTTCGTCACCACCAAGCTCTGGAACGGGCCGTCCGAGACCTGGGGCCGGGACAACGTGCTGCGCGAGTTCGACGCGTCGCTCGGCAAGCTGGGCCTGGACCACGTCGACCTGTACCTGATCCACTGGCCGCGCCCGATGCGCGAGGACTTCCTCGCCATCTGGAAGACCTTCGAGGAGATCGCCGAGAGCGGCCGCGCCAAGGCCGTCGGCGTGTCGAACTTCCGCCCGGCCGACCTGGAGCGGCTCGGCGCCGAGAGCTCCCTGGTGCCGGCCGTGAACCAGATCGAGCTGCACCCGCTGTTCCCGCAGGCGGAGCTGCGCGAGGTGCACGCGCGCCTCGGCATCGCCACCGAGGCCTGGTCGCCGCTCGGCCAGGGCAAGGAGCTGCTCACGCTCCCCGCCGTCGCCTCGATCGCGGCCAAGCACGGCCGCTCCGCCGCCCAGGTGGTGCTGCGCTGGCACCTCCAGCTCGGCAACGTCGTGATCCCGAAGTCCGTGACCCCCTCGCGGATCCGGGAGAACCTGGACGTCTTCGGCTTCGAGCTGGACGCCGCCGACATCGCCGCGCTGGACGCCCTCGGCGCCGGCTCCGCGAGCCGCCGGATCGGGCCCGACCCCGCCGTCTTCGACATCTGAGCGGCCGGTGAACGTCCCTGACGGCGTCTACCTGGTGCGCAACGTCGGCAGCGGCCTGCTGCTCCAGGTGGAGGGCGGCAACCGGGTGTGCGTCGGCTCCGAGGACGCGCCGCCGGCCGCCCTGCGCTGGGAGATCTCGCCGGTGCACAGCGGCGGCGGCCTCTTCCACCTGGTCAGCGTCCACAACGGCAAGCGGCTGGACGTCGCCAACGCGTCCACCGAGAGCGGTACGCGCATCCAGGTGTGGCGGGCCAACGCCTTCGGCGCCCAGGAGTGGATCGTCGAGGAGCACCTCGACGATCCCGGCGTGGTCTCGCTGATCGCGGCGATCAGCGGCCTGCCGCTGGAGGCGGACGCGGAGGGCCGGGCCCGCCAGTACGAGGACACCGACTCGCCCACGCAGTGGTGGCGCCTGGAGCCGGTCTGACCGACCGGCTCCCGGGCGGCCGCTTGCCGTACGGGTATCCGCGCCCCGGCGTGCGGCGTCAGGCGGCGCCGTGTGCCGGGGCGAGGCCCTCGACGCGCTGGGCCAGCTCGAAGTCCTTCTCGGTCACCGCGTCGCCCGCGTCGTGGCTGTTCACCGACAGGCGGACCGTGTTGTAGCCGAGGGTGAGATCGGAGTGGTGGTTCAACTCCTCCTGCACGGAGGCGATGTGCGCGACGAGCGCGCTCGCCGCGAAGTGCGTGCCCAGGCGGTAGGTGCGGAAGATCCGGTCGTCCTCGAAGGCCCAGCCGGGAAGTTCCCGCAACCGGTCCTCGATCTCCTTCTGTGACAGCGGCTCACTCGGCATGCACCGGCTCCTTTTCCCCGTGACGTGTGGTCAAGGTTCCCACAGCGCACGCCGGAGCGAGCCTTTCGCGCCATAGTGCGCACGGGTGCTCCTGCCTGCCTTCCATGCCCACGGCGCCACCCCTATGCTCCTGCGCCTGACATCACTGTTACCACCGGTAACCAGGGGGCGTGGCTATGACAGGCACCAGTACGGGCACGGGCGCGGGCAGCTCCAGGCGCACCTTCATCGCAGGTGCGGCGGCCACGGCCGGAGCCCTGTCGGCGGCCGCGGTGCCGGTGGCGGCCGCGGCGCCCGCGGCGGCAGCCGAAGGCGCGGCCGCCGCCACACCGCCGGCCGGCCGCAGCGTCGCCGTCCTCGGCGGCGGGGTCGCCGGCCTGACCGCCGCGCACGAGCTCGCCGAGCGCGGTTACGCCGTCACGGTGTACGAGCGCCGCGCGCTCGGCGGCAAGGCCCGCAGCATGGACGTACCCGGCAGCGCCCGCGGCGGCCGCAGGCCGCTGCCCGCCGAGCACGGCTTCCGCTTCATCCCGGGCATCTACCACAACCTGCCCGACACGATGCGGCGCATCCCCTTCCCCGGCAACGCCAACGGCGTGTGGGACAACCTCGTCGCCCCGCGCGAGATGATGTTCGCCCGCGCCGCCGGCCGCGAGGACCTGCGCGCACCCATCCCCTGGCCCGATCACTCCCCCGCCGAGCTGACGCCCGACGAGCTGCGCCGGGCCCTGGCCGGCATCATGCAGTCGCTGGTCAGGCTCCCGCCGCACGAGACGGCGTACTTCGTCGACCGCGCCCTCGTCTTCCTCACCAGCTGCGACGAGCGGCGCAACGAGGTCTGGGAGCACACCCCTTGGTGGGACTTCGTGCGCGCGGCGCGGATGTCGAGCGAGTACCAGCGCATCCTCGCCATCGGCGTCACCCGCAACATCGTGGCGACCAAGGCCGAGGAGGCCTCCACCCGGACGGTGGGGACGCTCGGCGAGGCCTTCGTTTTCAACCTGCTCGGCCGCGGCGCGGACGGCCCGCCGGACCGGATCCTCAACCTGCCGACCAACGAGGCGTGGATCGACCCCTGGGAGGCCCATCTACGGTCCCTCGGCGTGGAGTTCAGGATCGGCTGGACGGTGCGCGAGGTGCAGTACGCGGGCGGCCGCGTGAGCGGGGTCGTCACCGAGGACCCCGCCGGGGTCCGGCAGACGGTCACCGCCGACCACTACGTCAGCGCGCTGCCCGTCGAGCACGCCCGCCGCACCTGGGGCCCGGCGCTGCGGGCCGCGGACCCGATGCTGGGGCGCTGCGACAGGCTGGAGACCGACTGGATGACCGGCATCCAGTTCTACCTGACCGAGCGGGCACCCCTCGTACACGGACACCTCAACTGCATCGACTCGCCCTGGTCGTTGACGGCGATCCAGCAGGCCGAGCACTGGCCCGCGAGGAACTTCCCCGCCGACTACGGGGACGGCGTGGCGGTCGACTGCCTGTCGGTGGACATCTCGGAGTGGGACAAGCCCGGCATCCTGTACGGGAAGACGGCCAAGGAGTGCACCCGCGAGGAGGTCGCCCGGGAGGTGTGGGCGCAGCTGAAGGCCTCGCTCAACGACACGGGCAGGACCCTGCTGGCCGACTCCAAGCTGCACTCCTGGTTCCTGGACCCGGGCGTGGACGGGCTCGGCACCCCGAACCCGACCAACCAGGACCAGTTGCTCATCCACCCGACCGGCACCTTCCACAACCGGCCGAGCGCGGGCACCCGGATCCCGAACTTCTTCCTCAGCGGGGACTACGTGGCCGTCGACATCGACCTGGCCACGATGGAGGGCGCCAACGCCTCGGCCCGGGCCGCCGTCAACTCCCTGCTGGACCGGGACGGTTCGAAGGCCGCCCGGTGCACGGTCCGGCCGCTGTACCGGGCCCCGGAGGTGGAGTCCGCGAAGCGGCACGACCTGTGGCGCTACCGTCTCGGCCTGCGGAACGTCTTCGACCTCGGCTGACCGCGCTCGGCTACCGTCGTGGGCATGACGACGACGAGTGTGGGAGCCCTGCTGCGCACCTGGCGGGAGCGGCGCGGCATCAGCCAGCTGGAACTGGCCGGCCGCGCCGACTCCTCCTCCCGGCACATCAGCTTCGTGGAGACGGGCCGGTCCCGGCCCAGCGAGGAGATGGTGCTGCGGCTCGCCGACCGGCTCGACGTACCGGTGCGGGACCGCAACGCGCTGCTGCTGGCGGCCGGTTACGCGCCCCGGTACGCGCACACCCCGATGGACGCCCCGGAGCTGGGGGTGCTGCGCGAGGCCCTGGAGCGGCTGCTCACCGGCTACGAGCCGTACCCGGCGCTGGTGGTGGACGCCACGTACACGGTGGTGGCTGCGAACCGGGGCATCGCCATGCTGCTGGAGGGGATGCCCGAGCACCTGCTGGAGCCGCCGCTGAACGCGATGCGGATCACGCTGCACCCCGAGGGGCTCGCCCCGCGGATCCACAACCTGCCCGAGTGGCGCGGGCACCTGCTGGAGCAGATGGAGCGGCAGATCGCGCTGGCCCGCTCGGAGCCGCTGCGCGCCCTGTACGAGGAGGTGGCGGCCTACCCGGTGGCACCGGCGCCCGCCCCGCGGTCCGGGGACACCGGGCCGGACGGGGCGGTGCCGTACATCGCCCTGCCGCTGCGGATCGAGCACGGCGGGCAGTTACTGTCGTTCGTGTCGTCGATCTCCACCTTCAACACGCCGATGGACGTGACCGTCGCCGAGCTGGCCATCGAGACCCTGCTCCCGGCCGACCCGGCGACGGCGAAGTACCTGCACTCACTCGGTTCCTGAGCCCGCGCCCTCGCCCGAGCCGGCCGAGCGCAGCGCCAGGTGCTGGAGCAGGGCGAAGGAGGCGACGGTCAGGGCCTGCGCCGGGATCCACACCGCACCGGCGGTGGTCGGCGAGAACCAGGCGAAGAGCGAGACCAGGCTGAGCACCGTCCAGGCGCAGTTCGCCTCGATGACGAACCGCACCGGGAAGGCGGCGGGCCGGCGCCGCGAGGCGAGCCAGCCGACCCCCGCGCCGTAGGCGGTGAGGAAGAGCCCCAGCTCGAACAGGGTCGTCGCGCCGACCCCGAGCAGCCGCCCGAGCGGGGCGGAGAAGGCGGCGTAGGCGAGGCCGTTGCCGGTGGTGACCACGGCGTCGAGGGCGAGGATCCGGCGGAGCGCGGTCCGCGGGACGGTGGTACGGGCAACGGTGGCGAGCAGGGTTGCGGACACGACGGCTCCCTGGAGGTGGAATCGCTGCTGGTGGGACGGGTCCCGGAACCGAGTGCGCGGCCCCGGAACCCGTAGCCACCACCCTGCCGCGGCCGCGGCACGGGGTCGATTACCTCCGGGGTAATCCGGGGTGGCGAGCGCCCGCGGCGGCCGTGGGTCAGTGCCTGCGGCCGCCGCTCAGTTCCAGCCGCTCCGCGGGGAAGCGGTCGCGGAAGCCGCTGTCGTGCGAGACCGCGACCACCGCGCCCGGGTACGCCGCGAGCGCCGCCTCCAGGTCCTCGATCAGGTCGAGCGCGAGGTGGTTCGTCGGCTCGTCGAGTACGAGCAGGTCCGCGGGCCGGGTCACCAGGCGTGCGATCTGCAGCCTCCGCTGCTGCCCGGCGGACAGCGCCGCGACCGGGATGTGCAGGTCCTCCTCGCGGAACAGGCCCAGCGCCAGCAGTTGTTCGGCGTGCTCCTGCGGCGGGCCGGGCCGCCCGGCGGCGAAGGGTTTCGGCGGCGGCGCCACGGGGTTGCGCCGTAGCTGGGCCAGCCGCTCGCGGGCCGCCCGTACCTGCCCTCCGAGCTTCGCCTCGTGCGAGCGGCGGTGCTTGCCGAAGCCCTCCCCGGGGTCCCTGCCGGTGGTGGCCAGCCGCTTCCCGGCCGCCTCGACCAGTTCCTCGGTACGGGCCACTTCCTGGACCCAGTCCGCGTGTTCCTGTTCCGCGCGGCGCCGGGCGGAGGCCTTCGCGGCTCGGTAGCCGGCCCAGCCGTCGCCGTACCGGTGCACCTTGCGCGCGTCCCGGTCGACCTCCAGGATCGTGGTGGCGATGCCTTCCAGGAACCCGCGGTCGTGGGTGACCGCGACGACGGTGCCCCGGTGCGCCCGCAGGTGTTCCCCGAGCCAGTGCACGGCCGCCGCGTCGAGGTGGTTCGTCGGCTCGTCGAGGAGCAGCAGCTCTGGGGCGGCGGCCAGCACGCAGGCGAGCGCGAGGCGCGACTGCTCTCCGCCGGAGAGTGAGCCGAGCACCCGCTCGCGGGTGATCCCGGCGAGCCCGAGCCCGTGCAGGGCGGCGTCCACGCGGACGTCCGCCTCGTACCCGCCGCGCTCCTCGTACGCGATCAGCAGCCCCCCGTACGCGTCGAGCTCCTGCTGCGACGCCCCGCCGAGGCCCTCCTCCGCGCCGCGGAGCCGGCGCTCCATGTCGCGCAGTTCGGCGAGGGCGAGGTCGACGGCGTCCTGCACGGTGCGTTCCGGTTCGAGGGCGAGGGTCTGGGCGAGGTGCCCCGTGCCTCCGGGGAAGCTGACGGTGATCTCCCCGGTGTCCGGCGCCTCGGCCGCGGCGAGGAGCCGCAGCAGGGTGGACTTGCCGGATCCGTTCTCACCGATGACGGCGGCCCTCTCCCCCGGGCGGACGGTGAAGGAGACCTGGTCGAGGACGGTCCGGGTGCCGTAGGACTTGGTGACGTTCTTGACGGACAGCTGTGCGGTACGGGCGCATTCGCGCATGGGGCTTTCCCTGACGGTGCGAAGGGTCTACGGGCAGCAGAAGCGGCGGCGTCGGCCGTGCCCGGACTCAGAGGAAGCGGTAGAAAGCCATGCCTTCACTATAGCGAGACGATGCGTCTCGTCTCCACTTCTGCACCAACCTTTTTTGAGACGGACGCAAAGAAAGGTTGGGGGTCGGCCTGGTTCGCCACGTAGCGGAGGGCTACTCTTCACGCACAGCAACCGAATCGAACGTCCTCTCTACTCGACGCCACTCGACTTTGGAGAACCGCCCGGTGCGAGCCGACCGACCCGACCTCACCAAGACCTGGGGACGTGTCGTGGAGTTGGCGGAGCGGTGCGGACAGGACCCCGCCGAAGTGCTCTCCGCCGAGCGGCTGAGCCACCTTTCCGGGGTCGAACCCGCCCTTATCCCCCGCGTGTTGGCCGGCACCGCGCCCGAACTGCCGCTGTGCCGACGGGTGCACGAGCGTTTCCTGCGGCTGCGCGCCACCCGCCGGGACCGGTGCGGCCGGGAGTGGTCGCTCGCCGCCATAGCCGAGGACTTCGACGCCCCCGGGGCCTCCCTGGGGCCCCTCAACGCGGGTACCGGGCTGCCCCGCCTCGGCCACGCGGCCGGCGTGCAGCGGTTCTTCGGGGTCTACGCCGGCTTCCTCCTCGCCGACAGCAAGAGCGCGGTCGAGCGGGCCCTGGCCACCACCGCCGTCGGCCCGGCGGGCCCGGCCGGTACGGACGACCTGGAGCACCTCTCGTACCTCACCGGCATCACCCCGCAGGGCATCCGGCTCACCCTCGACGGGAAACCGCCCCGGCTCCCGCTGAAGGAGCAGGTGCGCCGGCGGTTCGAGCACCTGCGCCGCACCCGCCGGCGGGAGGACGGCCAGCCCCACTCCCTCTCCGCCATCGCCGGATCCTTCGACGCCTCCGGCCAGTCGCTGACCCGGCTGGCGCGCGGCGAAGGCCTGCCGAACCTCGCGGCGGCCGCCGGGATCCAGCGCTTCTACGGCGTCGAGAGCGGTTTCCTGCTGGCCGACGACACCGAGGCGCTCACCGCCGCCCTCGCCTGCGTGGAGCGCGGGCTGGACTCCGCGGAACGGGCGGCAGAGAACCCGATGCTCGCCGTGATGCGGGCGCACGACGTACGCAACATCGTCACCCGGGCCGGGCGGCTCTCCCCGGGCGGCTGGAAGTCGCTGGCCGACCACCTGGACGACCTGCTCGCGCGGGAGGGACAGCTGAACCCCCCTCCCGCCGCGCCCTACGACCGAACTGCCGAGGGGGGAGCGCCTTGAGGACGACACGGGCCATGCGGAGGCTCGGCTGCGATCTGCTGGCGGAGGCACGCCTGGCGCCACCGGCCGAGGCCGACGAGATCATCGGGAGCGTGTGCGCAGCGTACGCGCGCGGGCGCGGCGGCCGGCCGGTGGAGTTCCGCTTCGCCGTCTTCCCGCCCGACACCGCCAGCGGGCTGTGGCTGGAGCTGGCCGAGCGCGACCTGCTCGTCATCGAGGAGCGCACCCGGCCGGAGCACCAGCTCGTCATCGCCTGCCACGAGTTGTGGCACATGGACGAGGGCACCTGCGACCGCCACGGGCCGGGCATGGCGGTGGCCGCCCGGCTGACCGGCCGCCGCGGGAGCCTCGCCGAGCTGCTGCGCTGCGACACCGGGCTCGGCACCGTGGTCCGGCAGGCGGCCGCCCGCGCGGACCGGGAGGACCCGGCGGAGATCCGGGCCGAGACCTTCGGACTGCACCTCGGCAAGCTGCTGAAGGCATTCCTGCCACCACCCCGGGAAGAACAGGTCCCCGAGGCGATCGAGCGCATCAAGACCTCGTTCGGCTGGGGACGTTGAGCGCGGAAAAGAAGCAGGCCCCGAGACCCGGGGCGTGAGCACACCGGTGGCCGACCACCGCCTTCCCCGCCGACGCACCTCCTCCGCCGATGCCTCGGGCACGGCCCTGACAGAGAGCACCACACGATGACCCAGTCTTCCCCGCCCCGCCACGCCGTCGTCATCGGCGGCAGCCTGGCCGGTCTGCTCGCGGCGGCCGTGCTCGCCGAACACGCGACGGTCACGATCATCGACGCGGACTCGCTGCCGGACGGCCCGGCGCCCCGGCGCGGACTCCCCCAGGCCCGCCACGTGCACCTGCTGTGGTCGGGCGGGGCCCGTGCCATCGAGGAGATCCTGCCGGGCATCACCGACGACTGGACGGCCGCGGGCGCCTTCCGCCGGAGCCTGCCCACCGACCTGGTGACCAAGACCGCCCAGGGCTGGCTGCGGCGCCACGAGGAGATGCAGTTCAACATCTCCTGCAGCCGCGACCTCCTCGACTCGGTGGTCCGCTCCCGCGTCATCGGGCTGGCCGGCGTCACCACCCTCCAGCAGAGCCGCGTGCGGTCCCTGGAGGGCTCCGCCACCCGGATCACCGGGGTCCGCGTCGACACCCCGGAGGAGGAGAACCGGCTGGTCACGGCCGACATCGTGGTCGACGCGAGCGGCCGCGGCTCCCGGGCCCGCGCCTGGCTGGAGGCGCTCGGCCCGATCGGCCTGCGCCAGGCCGAGGTCGACTCCGGCCTCGTCTACGCGACCCGCATCTTCGAGGCGCCGGCCGGGGCCCACGCCTCGGGCTTCCCCATCATCAACGTGCAGTCCGACCCCCGGGTGCCCGTACCGGGCCAGACGGCGACCATCGTGCCGATCGAGGGCGGCCGCTGGCAGGCCACCCTGTCCGGCACCCGCGGCGGCCAGCCCACGGCGGACCCGGACGAGTTCATCCCGTTCGCCAAGGGCGTGCGCGACCCGATCGTCGGCGAGCTCCTCGAAGGCAAGAAGCCCCTCACCGACGTGGCCGTCACCCAGGGCACCGCCAACCGCCGGGTCTACTTCGAGAAGGCGGACCTGCCCGACGGCTTCTTCGCCGTCGGCGACTCGGTGGCCACCTTCAACCCGCTCTACGGGCAGGGCATGACGGTGGCCGCACAGGGGCTGCTCGCCGTGCGCGCCCTGCTGCGCGCCAAGGGCCTGGGCCACCCGGGCATCGGCCGCGAGGCGCAGCGCGTCATCGCCCCTCAGGTGGCCATCGCCTGGGACCTCGCCACCTCGCAGGACATCCTCTACCCGGGCGCCACCGGCATGAAGCCGCGCGCCGGGGCGGGGCTGCTGAACGGGTACATCGACCGGCTGATGACCGGCGCCCTCACGAACGAGTCCCTGGCCGCGGCCCTGCTCCAGGTCATCACCATGAACCGGCCGCCCGCGTACTGGCTGCGCCCGGCCATGGTCTGGGAGGTGCTTCGGGCCTCCGACCGGGGGGCCCTGAAGGCCGCGCCGCTGACCACCGCCGAGCGGGCCGTGGGCGGCCTCGACCGCGCGCCGGGCTCCGCGCAGCCGGAGCACCCGGGGAAGCCGGCCGGCGCCGTCGAGCCTCCCGCCGCGGTCGAGCCGGTGGACGGGGCCGAGCCCGTGGACGACGCCGACCCCGTCGGACAGGCCCGATGACGGAAGGCCTGATCCTCTACGTGCCGGGGCTGGTGATCGCCGCGGCGCTGATCGTCAAGGCGCCGACGTTACGCCGGGGCTGGGACCAGCCCCTCATGCGAGCCGTCTGCACCCTGCTGGTGGTCGGCTCCCTCGCCGTGTTCCTGTCGGCGCCGCCGACGATCACCCTGGTCAACGATCTGACCGGCATCGTCAACTTCTCGGCCCCCCTGGTCTACAGCCTGCTCACCGCGTTCTCGGGGGCGTGCATCGTGCTGATCCTGCACTGGGGCGGCACCCCCACGCCCGGCGTCCGGCGGACCATCCGCCTGACCGTGGCCGCGTACGGCACGGTCACCGTGCTGATCGTCGCCCTGTTCGCCAAGGGCGACGCGCCGGTGGAGCGGCTGCGGGACATGGACACGTACTACGCGGACACGCCCTGGATCCGCGAGATGATCGTCTGCTACCTCGTGGCCCACACCGTGGGCGCCACCGCGCTCACGCTGCTGTGCCGGAAGTGGCTGCGCCGCCTCAGCCGTTCGACGGGCCGGACGACCTCGAAGAGCCCGATGCGCCCGCTGCGCACCGGGCTCGCCCTGCTCATGCTCGGCGGGGCCATGGACATGGCCTTCGTCACCGTGAAGTGGGCGGCGATGGGCGCGCACTGGAGCGGACGCGACTGGGACTGGTTGTCCACCTACGGAGCTCCGCCCATCGCCGCCACGGCGGCCCTGCTGGTCGGTACGGGGTTCATCGTGCCGCTCGTCGGGGACTCGGCGGCCTGGCGGGACTTCAGCGAGTACCGGCGCCTGCAGCCCCTGTGGGCGGCGCTGCGCGGGTTCGCCGCGTCCAGCGTGATGACCGTACCGCTGACCTGGTGGTCGCCCGTCGGGATCCGGCTGATCCACCGGGAGTCGGTGATCGACGACGGGATCCTGGCCCTCGCGTGCTGGTTCGACCCCGCCGTACGCAGCCGCGCCCACGAGGCGGCGCTCGCCCAGGGCCTGGCCGAGCGGGAGGCCGCCGTGGTCGCGGACGCGGCCATGCTCGCCGCGGCCTGCCAGCACCGGGCCGCCGCGGACCGGGCGGGCGGCGACTGCGACGGGCCGGGGGCTCTGCCGCGGGCCGTGCCGGGCGCCGGGCCCGGAGCCGTACCCGGCTGCCCGGACCCGTACCGGCCGGACGCGTACGGACCGGACGCGTACCGGCTGGACGCCCAGCCGCTGGCCGAGCTGGCGAAGGAGTTCCGCGCCTCCCCCATCGTGGCCGCTGCCCGCCGGCAGGCCTCCGGCGTCTGACCGCGGCCCCCGTCGGGCCGTCATACGGCCGGCGCCGCGGCGGCCTCGCCCGTGAGCACCTTGAGCCGCTTGGTGAAGAACACCATCACCGCGCCCGCGGCGATGACCATGGCGCCCTGCCACAGGAAGTTCAGGCTCTGCCCGATCACCGCGTCCAGCCGGGGCAGCTGCGCGCCGATCGCGTCACCGGTGGCGGCCGCGAGGAACCAGACGCCCATCATCTGGTTGGTGAAGGCGCGCGGCGCGAGCTTGGTGGTGACCGACAGGCCCACCGGGCTCAGGCACATCTCGCCCATGACCTGGATGACGTACACGCCGACCAGCCACATCAGCGAGACCTTGACGCCCTTGGACGCGATGGCCGCGGCTCCCGACATGACCACGAAGGAGGCGCCGGTCAGCAGCAGGGCCAGGCCGAACTTGAACGGGGTGCTCATGTGCCGGCCGCGCCGCACCCAGAAGGACGCGAACAGCGGGGCCAGGACGATCACGAACAGCGAGGGCAGCGACTGCGTCCAGCTGGCCGGGATGTGCCATCCGAGCAGACTCAGGTCGGTCTTCTGGGCGGCGAACATGTTCAGCTCGTTGCCCATCTGGTCGTAGACCAGCCAGAACAGCGTGGCGGCCAGGAAGAGCCAGACGTAGGCCCGCAGCCGGGTCTTCTCGGTCGCGGTGACCTTGGGGCTGCGGTACATCGACAGGAGCACGCCGGCCGGTACGACCACGGCGACGACCGTGAGCACGAAGGTGATGTTGTCGATGCTCAGCGCGTGCGCGGCGACGAGCAGGCCGATCAGGACGGCCGTGAAGACCAGCCCGTACGAGGAGGACGTGCGCACCCGGGCCCGCTCGGCGGGGGTCAGCCGGACCACGGGCTCCTCGCGCAGCTCCCGGGCGAGACGGCGGCCGCCGAGGACGTACTGGACGAGTCCGAGGGCCATGCCGACGGCGGCGGCGCCGAAGCCGAGGTGCCAGTTGATCTCCTCCCCGAGGAAGCCGACGACGAGCGGGGCGATGACCGCGCCGAGGTTGATGCCCATGTAGAAGATCGAGTAGCCGGCGTCGCGGCGCTGGTCGTCCTCGGGGGCGTAGAGGCGGCCGACGAGGGCGGAGATGTTCGGCTTGAGCAGGCCGGTGCCGATGACGATGAGCACCAGGCCGGGCCATACGAAGACGGGGTTCGGGACGGCCATCAGGACGTGGCCGGCCATGATGACCACGCCGCCCCACAGGACGGCGCGGCGGGCGCCGAGGAAGCGGTCGGCGATCCAGCCCCCGGGCAGCGCCAGCAGCGAGATCATGGCCATGTAGACGCCCTCCACCGCCTCGGCCGTGCCCTGGTGCAGTCCCATGCCGCCGTGGCCGCGGGAGGCCGCGAGGAAGTGCACGAGGATGGCGACCATGCCGTAGAGGCTGAACCGCTCCCACAGCTCGGCGAGGACGAGGGTGGCGAGGCCGCGCGGGTGCCGCCGCTTCGTGCTCCGCGCCGGGCCGCCTGTCTGCATGTCCATCGATGGGTTCACATGACCAGTGCACCCTCGGGGCGTCCGGTACGGATCGGTCTTTCGGCCCCCACCGGGGGGAAACGAAACGCCCCGGACCGTTGGGCCCGGGGCGTTCGTCCCTGCTCAGAGGTCCGCGAGCGCCAGCCCGGCCTGCGCGGCGGCCGCCTGGACGGTCTGCTCCAGCAGTACGGCGATGGTCATCGGGCCGACGCCGCCCGGTACCGGGGTGATCAGCGAGGCGCGGGCGGCGGCCGACTCGAAGTGGACGTCGCCGACGTTGCCCTCGTTGTAGCCGGCGTCCAGGACGACCGCGCCCGGCTTGATGTCCTCGCCCCGGATGAACTCGGCCTTGCCGACGGCGGCGACCAGCACGTCCGCCTGGCGCACGATCGACGGCAGGTCGACGGTGCGCGAGTGGCAGTAGGTGACGGTGGCGTTCTGCTCCAGGAGCAGCATCCCGGCCGGCTTGCCGAGGATCGCGCTGCGCCCGACCACGACGGCGTGCTTGCCCGTGAGGTCCACGTCGTAGGCGGCGAGCAGGCGCATGATGCCGCCGGGGGTGCAGGAGACGAAGCCCGGCAGCCCGAAGCCCATGGCGGCGAAGGAGTGCATGGTGACCCCGTCGACGTCCTTGCCCGGGGCGATGGCCTCGAAGGCGGCGCGCTCGTCGATGTGGTGCGGAACGGGGTGCTGGAGGAGGATGCCGCTGATCCCGGGGTCCTCGGAGAGCGCGGTGAGGGTGGCCACCAGCTCCTCGGTGGTGGTCGCGGCCGGGAGCTCCACGTGGCGGGAGGTGATCCCGGCCTTGGCGCAACGGTTCTGCTTCATGCGTACGTAGGTCACGGACGCGGGGTCCTCGCCGACCAGCACGGTCGCGAGGCAGGGGGCGGTGCCGGTGCGCTCGGTGATCTTCGCGGCGTGGGCGGCGGTCTGCTCCGAGATGCGGCGGGCGAGGGCGGTGCCGTCCATCAGCTGGGCAGTGGCGGTCTGGGCAGTCGTCACGGGGTCTCCTGAACGTCGCTGCGGTTCGCGGTAGCGGTTCGCCCAGGCGCGCGGCAGTCGACGTACGTCCCGTACGCCGGGCCGCTCCCCGGTGGTGATCCACCCGAACGCCAGTCACGGCCCGCGGCCCACTGTAGTCGACTTATCCGGTGGATGACCGGCGCCCGAGCTGGGACGATCCAGACATGACCCGAACTTTCGACCATCTCGTCGCCGAGGCCGAGTCCGTATCCGTGGACGGCTGGGACTTCTCCTGGCTCGACGGCCGCGCCACCGAGCAGCGCCCCTCCTGGGGCTACCAGCGGCTGCTGGGCGAGCGGCTCGCCCGGGTCCGCTCCGCCCTCGACATCCAGACCGGCGGCGGCGAGGTCCTCGCCGGATCCGGCCCGCTGCCCCCGCTGATGGCGGCCACCGAGTCCTGGCCGCCCAACATCGCCAGGGCGACCCGGCTGCTGCACCCGCTCGGCGCGGTGGTGGTCGCCGACGCCGACGAGCCGCCGCTGCCGTTCGGCGACGAGGCCTTCGACCTGGTCACCAGCCGGCATCCGGTGACCATCTGGTGGGACGAGATCGCACGGGTCCTGCGGCCCGGCGGCACCTACCTGTCCCAGCAGGTCGGGCCGGCGAGCGTCTTCGAGCTGGTCGAGTACTTCCTGGGCCCGCAGCCGGAGGAGGTCCGGCGCGGCCGGCACCCCGACGACGCGGTCGCGGACGCCACGAAGGCGGGGCTCGACATCGTCGATCTGCGCTCGGAACGGCTGCGAACGGAGTTCCACGACGTCGGAGCCGTGATCTACTTCCTCCGGAAGGTGATCTGGATGGTGCCCGGCTTCACGGTCGGGCAGTACCGGGACCGGTTGCGCGAACTGCACGAACAGATCGAACGCGAAGGCCCGTTCGTCGCGCACACCGCCCGTTTCCTCATCGAGGCCCGCAAAACGGGCTGATGGAAGGGGCCGACGGAATCGCGCCGGAATGGTTGCCTCGCCACAGCGTGGCGCAGGTCACTCAATTCAGCGCGTAACGAATCGACTCGGGCATGCGATGAACCGACAGGTGTCCTCGCGCGGCCCCGGAATACAGACCCCCCTCGGGTCTGTTTCCCGAGTTCGCGCGATGATGTCCCGCCCACCCCTTATCTGTTCGCAACGAGAGGCTCCTTGTGTCGCTCAGCCCGTCCCGTACGTTCCCCACGGAGATCGCCGAATCCGAGGCCCTTGTCGCGCTTGTGGAGCGCGGCCGCGAGCAGGGTCACATCAACGGTGACGACGTGCGCCAGGCCTTCGAGGCCGGCCGCATCCCGGTGGACCAGTGGAAGCGGGTCCTGCGCAGCCTGAACCAGGTCCTGGACGAGGAGGGTGTCGCGCTGCACGTCAGCGCCGCCCCCGCCACGAAGGCTGCCGCCAAGAAGCCGCGCAAGGCGGCCGCTGCCCCGGCCCGCACCGCCACCAAGAAGGCTGCCGCCGCGCCGCGCCCCATCGGCGCGCGCAAGACCTCCGCCACCAGCCCGGCCCCGGCCACCGCTGCGGCGATATCCGCTTCGCCGGCCACCGCCGCCGAGGACGAGACGACGGCCGAGGCCGTCGCCGAGCCGAAGAAGCGGACGGTCAAGAAGACCACCGCGAAGAAGACCGCCACCAAGAAGACCGCGGCCAAGAAGACCACCGCCAAGGACGGCGACGAGGGCGAGACCCCCGTGGCCGAGGGCGAGGACTGGGCGGCCGAGGACCTCGTCGACGACACCGAGGAGGAGGCCCCCAAGCCCGGCGGCACCCAGGGCTTCGTCCTGTCCGACGACGACGAGGACGACGCCCCGGCGCAGACGGTCATGGTTGCCGGCGCCACGGCCGACCCCGTCAAGGACTACCTCAAGCTCATCGGCAAGGTGCCGCTCCTCAACGCCGAGCAGGAGGTCGAGCTCGCCAAGCGCATCGAGGCGGGCCTGTTCTCCGAGTACAAGCTCGAAGAGGAGGAGGACCACAAGCCCGCCTTCAAGCGCGAGCTGGAGATCCTGGTCGAGGACGGCCGCCGCGCCAAGAACCACCTGCTGGAGGCCAACCTCCGCCTCGTGGTCTCCCTGGCCAAGCGCTACACCGGCCGCGGCATGCTCTTCCTGGACCTGATCCAGGAGGGCAACGTCGGCCTGATCCGCGCCGTGGAGAAGTTCGACTACACCAAGGGCTTCAAGTTCTCCACGTACGCGACCTGGTGGATCCGCCAGGCGATCACGCGTGCCATGGCGGACCAGTCGCGCACCATCCGCATCCCCGTCCACATGGTCGAGATCATCAACAAGCTCGCCCGCGTGCAGCGCCAGATGCTCCAGGACCTCGGCCGGGAGCCCACTCCGGAGGAGCTGGGCAAGGAACTCGACATGACCCCCGAGAAGGTCATCGAGGTCCAGAAGTACGGCCGCGAGCCGATCTCCCTGCACACCCCCCTGGGTGAGGAGGGCGACAGCGAGTTCGGTGACCTCATCGAGGACTCCGAGGCGGTCGTGCCGGCCGACGCCGTGTCGTTCACGTTCCTCCAGGAGCAGCTCCAGTCGATCCTGGGCACGCTCTCCGAGCGCGAGGCGGGTGTGGTCTCCATGCGCTACGGCCTCAACGACGGCCAGCCGAAGACCCTGGACGAGATCGGCCGCGTGTACGGGGTCACCCGTGAGCGCATCCGCCAGATCGAGTCCAAGACCATGTCGAAGCTGCGCCACCCGTCGCGTTCGCAGGTGCTGCGCGACTACCTCGACTAGAACCGGTCGGGTTGGCGGTCAGGTCAGCCGGAAGACCGGCCCCTTGGGTGTGAACGGCAGGGAGGCACCCTGCGGAACCAGAAAGGCGTGCTCGCGCCGGATCCGCAGGGTGTCGCACTCCCCGTCCGTGATCACCAGCACGGGGGCCCCGGGCGGGAAGTCCTCCGCCCGCTGCAGCAGGTCGATGCCCGGCTGCAGCACGGTCCCGCCGCGCCCCCGCACCCGTACCCGGCCCGCGATCTCGGTCGGCGGCAGATAGCCCGCGTCGTACGGCGCCGCGTCGCAGAACACGACGCGTGCCGCCGGTACGTCGCGGGCCTGCGCGTACGAGGCGATGGCGCCCAGCGCCTTGCCGAGCAGGGCCGCGTTCATGGAACCCGAGGTGTCGAGCACCACCCCGAAGGTGCAGCGGGCGATCTCCTCGGGCGGGAAGTACCGGCCCGCGCGGGGGATGTCCGGGGTGGACGCCTGGCGGCGTGCCGGGCGCGCGTAGGACCGTACGGGGACGGGGCGCGGCACGTACTCGTCGAACCAGCGGGCGAGGCGGGCGTCCCACGGCACCGGCGGGTGGGCGAGCGCCCGGATCTCCTGGATCAGCCCGGCGGGCAGCAGCCCGCGCTCCCCGTGCTCGTGCAGGTCGAAGCCCTGGGTCAGGCCGCGCCGGTAGAAGTCGTCCAGGTCGGAGTACGGGCCGCTCCCCGGGTGGGGCAGCGGCTCGCCCAGGATGTCCCCGAGGCCCTTGCCGCGGAGGGTCGCGAGGCGTCGCATCCGGCGCAGGTCGGTCGTGATCCGGTCGTAGACCTCCTCGACGGACAGGTCCCGCAGCTCGGGGTCGTACAGCAGCCCCTCGGGCATCTCGCCGACCGCCATCTCCACGAGCCAGCCGTTGACCACGTAGTCGGCGGCCACGTTGTGCAGGTACGGGTCGCGGGCGCCGCGGCGCTCGCCGTGGCGCAGGGCGGCGTGCAGCATCTCGTGGGCCAGGACGAACCGCCATTCCGCGTCCGTGAAGGTGCGCAGCGGGTTGACGTAGATCTCGCCCGCGCTCGCGCTGACGGCGGCGACGGCGATGTCCTCGGCGCGGGCGAGTTCGGCGTCGGCGACGATCCGCAGGCCGCTCGCGAGGCCGCCGAGCAGCGGGTACGAGGAGACGAACCAGTTCAGCGCCCGGTCCCAGGGGTGCTGGCGTGCCCTCTCTCCCGTGACCCGGTCGCGGCGGCCGCCCGCGACGTCCATGGCGGCGGAGACGCTGCGGGTCAGGGCGTGCGCGAAGGCGGTCTCCCAGTCGGGTACCTGTGCGTTCCCCCAGCCCGCCCACGGTTTCAGCACCTGGTCGGGGTGGTCCCCGGCGGTGCCGCAGTGCTCGTTCGCCGCCGGGATGCCGTCGCGGCGCCAGCGGGCGGCGAGCTGCTCCTCGTCGCCGCCGGGGTACTCGGCGGGGAGGTGGTCCGGGGCGCGGCCCACGGAGAAGGTCAGCAGGAAGCGGTTGACGACGGTGCAGCGGGCGGCGAGGTCGAAGCGGTCGGGCTGGGGCCGGTCGTCCTTGGCGGCGGGGACGTGGCCGAAGCCGAGGTGGAGCAGGGCGTGGGCGATCGTCCAGGCCCATTCCTTCGGATCGGCGCGTTTGGTGGGGTGGACGTGGATCGTGCCGTTGGAGGTCACGAGGGCCAGGCCGCCGGCCGGGGTCTGCGGGCATTCCGCCTGGCGGCAGACGTCGGCGGTGAGCGCGGCGAGGGCCGGGTTCCGCTTGACCAGGGCGAGGCCTTCGGCGAAGGCCTGCGTGGCGGGGTCGGGCTTGGTCTCCTTGCCGCGCGGGCCGCGGCTCACCGGCGGGCCTCGACCAGGCGGGGCATGTCGCGGGCGGCTTCGATCAGGAACCAGCCGGGCAGCACCGGCAGCCCGTCGGCGTCGTCGGCGATGACGGTCTGGGCGACCTCGACGGAGATCTCGGCGAGCTGAACGAGCAGGGACTTGGCGCGGTAGGCGGTCTGCCGGACGGCGGGCGAGACGTGCTCCCGCTGTGCGGGGAGTTCCTTGACGAGGCGGCCGCGGAAGGCCTCGGCGAGGTAGTACAGCAGGTCGCGGTCGGCGAGGCGGGTGGGCCAGGAGGCGTCGCCCTTGATGATCGCCTCGATGCCGAAGCTGTGGCGGACGATCTTCGCGTAGCCGCAGAAGGAGACGGCGTGCGCGGGGGTGAGGGTGCCGTGCGCGACGACCTTCAGGGTCTGCTCGTCCAGGCCCGGCCCGAAGGAGTGCAGGGCGTCGGAGAGCATGTGCCAGGACCGCGGGGTGGAGAAGGGCTCCTCCGTCTTCGGCGGCTGCGACCACAGGTGGTCGGGGCGGTCGGTGAGGTAGTCGGTGACCCAGGGGTGGATGCCGTGCTCGCCGGCCCAGACCAGCCAGTCCTGCGCGGAGGCCGTCAGGTGCACGTGGGTGAGGCGGTTGACCAGCGCCGAGGCGATGGGCCGGGCCAGCGCGTTGTCCGTGGCCCGGTTGCCCGCGCCGATGACGATGGAGCCCGGGGGCAGCTCGTAGGAGCCGATCCGGCGGTCGAGGATCAGCGAGTAGAAGGCCTTCTGGACGTCCGGGCTCGCGGCGTTGAGCTCGTCGAGGAAGAGGCAGTACGGCTCGTCGCGGGCGATGGCCTCGGGCGGGCAGAAGACGGAGCGGCCGTCACGGATCTGCGGTACGCCGATCAGGTCCTCGGGGGCGAGCTGCGTCCCGAGGAGGCTGACGCACTCCAGGCCGAGGGAGTCGGCGAACTTCCGCACGAGCGAGGACTTGCCGATGCCGGGAGCCCCCCAGAGGAACACGGGCCGCACGGTGGCGAGGCCGAGGAGCAGTTCGGGGATCTGGGCGGGGGTGACGCTGACGGCGGCCTGCACGGGGTGTCGATGTCCTTGGGGGTCCGGGATGTGGTGCGCCCAGTGTGGGCGCACCACGGGGCCCTGAGCACCCGGTTTTTCCGGTGGCCGGCCGTGTCAGTGCTCCAGCAGGTGCTTGAGCTTCTCCTCGCCCCGGGGCATCTCCTTGCGGACCATGGGCTTGACCATGAGGGGAACGAGGGCCCTGCCCATGCCGTGGCCCTCGAAGTCGACGGACAGGGTGACCCGTGAGCGGGCTCCGCCGTCGAGGGGTTCGATCCTGCCCCGTACGTCCGGCCGGACCGGACCGTCGATGCCGTGGATGTGCCAGCTGCGCGGCGGGTCGAGTTCGGTGAACTCCATGGTCGTGGGGATCCTCCGCCTGCCGATCTGCCGGGTGACGACGACCTTCGATCCGACGTGGACGGGGAGGTCGCCCATGGGAACCGCGGACACGGCGCTGTCCTGCCACTCCGGCAGGTGCGTCGGGTCCGTGATGTAGGAGTAGACGTCCTCGGGCCTGCGGTCGATGTCGATGCTGTTGCTGATCGCGGACATGGCGACCCCTTAGAGCCCCCCTGGCGGACCTCTCCTTCCAAGCTACCGCGCGGGTCGGGCGGCCGCGCGGTGCCTGCGGGCGGCCATCACCGCGTAGACGAGCACGCCCGCGAAGAGGAACAGCACGCCCTGGTAGACGGCCGCGTAGCCGGATCCCGCGACCAGCCACATCGAGAACGCGAAGGCCAGGCAGGCCAGGGCGGCGTCGCGCACGAGCCGGCCGCGCCGGACCTGCTCGGACCGGCCGGAGGCGAGGAAGTAGATCTGCGCGGCGGTGGAGAGCAGGTAGGGGACGGTCGCGGTGAAGGTGGTGACCAGGACCAGGACCTCGAAGACGCCCTCGGAGCCGAGCGTGTAGTTGTAGACGGTCAGGGCGGAGGCCAGCACGACCGTGACGATGACGCCGACGACCGGGACGCCGCGCTTCTTCGTCTCGAAGGCCTTCGGGAAGAGCCCGTCCTTGGCCGCGGCGTACGGGGTCTGCGCGCTGAGCAGGGTCCAGCCGTTGAGCGCGCCGACCATCGAGACCACGGCCGCGCAGGCGACGAGCGTGCCGCCCCAGCTGCCGCCGAACATGCCGTTGACGGCGTCGGTGAAGGGGGCCGTGGAGGTGACCAGCTCCTCGTGCGCGACCAGGCCGAACACGGAGACGGTGCCCAGCAGGTAGACGGCGGCCGCGCCGACCGTGCCCAGGATGGTGGCCCGGCCGACGTTGCGGGCCGGGTCGCGGACCTCGCCCGCGCTGACGGCGGCCGACTCCACGCCGAGGTAGCTGAACAGCAGGATCGCGGCGGCGGCGGAGACGGCGCCGACCGCGCTCTGGTCGGTGGCGCGGAAGGGGCCGAGGTTGGCCGGGTCGAAGAAGAACAGTCCGCCCACGGCGACGAGCAGCAGGGGTGCGAACTTCAGGACGGTGGCCACCAGTTGCACCGCGCCGACGTAGCGCGTGCCGGCCAGGTTGGCCAGCGCGGGCAGCCACTGCACGGTGAGGGCGGCCAGGCACATGGACCACTTGTGCTCCGCCACAGCCGGGAAGAGCACGCCGAGGTAGCCGACGGAGGCGACGGCGAGGGCGGCGTTGGAGACCCAGGTGGTGATCCAGTAGCTCCAGGCCGCGAGGAAGCCCGCGAAGTCGCCGAACGCGGCGCGGGCGTAGACGTACGGGCCGCCGGTCTGCGGGTGGCGTTCGGCGAGCCGTCCGAAGACCAGGGCGAGGGCGACGGCGCCGAGGGTGAGCACGGCGAAGGCGACGAGGCTGATGGTGCCGAAGGGCGCCACCGAGGCGGGCAGCAGGAAGATGCCGCCGCCGATGATGTTGCCCATGACCAGGCAGGTCGCGACGGGCAGGCCGAAACGGCGGGCGTGCGGGCTGCCCTGCGGGGCGGGCACGGCGGTCCCCCCGGTTTCGGCCGTCCCGGGGGCGTCGGTGGTCCCCGGGGCGTCGGCGGTCGCGGTGGGTGGGGCTTCGGTGCTGGTCATCGGTGGTGCGCCTCGGGGGTGTCTCACATGGTGGGCAGGTCAGCACATGGTCGACCAGCGCAAAGGCGGTACCAAATCAGCGGGTTTCGTCCCGTTGCAGGTCCCCTGTGGAAGGAAGGATTCCGTCCATGGCGCCCTCCGGCCGGGAATCCTCCACCGGGCCCGCACCGACCCGCACCCCCGGCCGCGGCCCGACCGGCACCTGCGGCCCGTCCGCCTCGCGGAGCCAGCGCCGCAGCACCGCGTGCACGGCCTCCGCGCCGACCAGCCCGGGCCCCGGACCGGACCCGGGGCCGCGCTCCGCACCGGAATCCACGCCGCCCTCCGCACCGTGTTCCGGCTCCGGGCGCGGCTCCGACAGCTCGGTCGGCCACATCAGGAACGCGTGCCCCTGCTCCCCGCCGAGGCCTCCGTGCGAGCCGATCTGCTCCTCGAAGGCGTGCACCGTGCCCGTGTCCGGGTCGTACGCGGAGTTCACCATGATGTCGGCCACGTGCGGGAAGGAGTCGGTCCGGCGGACGGCCCGCGCCGCGCCCGGCCCGAACCCCGCCAGCGCCGCCTCCGCCTCGCCGGGTACGTCCAGCCGCGCCGCGGCCCCGCCGGGCCCCAGCACCACGCCGTCCACCAGCAGGAACCCGATCCCGGGGTGGTTGGCCAGGGTCGCCAGCAGGGCCGGGTGCGCGCGCTCGATCCGCTCCCGCGATGCCCGGCCCGGCAGGTTCGGGAAGGAGATCAGCCCGAGGTTGCCCGAGGCCAGCACCACCGGGTCCGGGCCGGGTCCGGGGTGGGCCTCCTCGCCCTCCTCCTCGACCGGCCGGTGCAGGGCGGCCCGTACGGCGGCGCGCGCCTCGGCGCCGCTGTGGGTCCGGCCGGCCCGGCGGGACACCGGCAGCCCGCAGCCCGCGCGGACCAGGTCCTTCAGGGTCAGCCCGTAGCGGCCCAGGAAGGTCTCCCCGGGGCTCTGGCCGTGGTCCGACAGCAGCACGATCCGGTACTCCCGCGGCGCGTGCTCGGCGACCCGCGCGATGAGGGCGAGGCTCCGGTCGAGGCGGGCGAGGACCTGGTCGGTGTCCCGGCCGCGCGGGCCCGAGTGGTGGGCGACCTCGTCGTAGGCGACCAGGTCCGCGTACACGGCGGCGCGCCCGGCGAGCATGTCGCCGATCACCGCCGCGACCACGACGTCGCGCTCCACCACGGTCGCGAAGGCCCGGATCATCGGGTAGAGCCCGCCCCGTGACACGCGCGGACCGTCCCCGCGCAGCCGGGCCCGTACCGACTGGCCGATCTCGCGGCCCACCTCGGCTGTGAAGGAGAGCGCGGTGCGCACCGCGTTGGCCGGGTCGGAAAAGTACGCGAAGTAGCCTGCGCGGGAGCGGTTGGCCCGGCCGCGGCGGGCGGAGACCGAGAGCACCAGGGCCAGCTGGTCGGCGCCGCCGCTGAAGAGGTTGCCGCGGCTGGCCCCGTCGAGGGTGAGCAGCCCGCCGTCCCCGGTGCGCGCGACGGCCCGCCGCTGGAGTTCGGCGGCGCTGGTGGGGCGGTTGCAGACCACCACCTCGCCGGTGTCCTTCTCGTACCAGCGGAACGCCGGGACGTCGAAGTTGGAGCCGTGCAGGATGCCGAGCTGGCTGGCTCCGGTCTGGCTGGACCAGTCCGTGCGCCACGGGGTGATGCGGTGGCTGCGCTCCAGCCACTCGGCCACCGTCGGCATCACACCGCCGTCGGCGGCCCGGCGCAGCACGTCGTGTCCGACGCCGTCGAGCTGGATGAAGACCATGCCGGGCGCCGTCTCGTCCGCGCCGGGGGCGCCCTGCCGGCGCTGCCTGCGGCGCCTGCGGTCGGCGAGCCGGTACAGCCGGCGCCGGTAGGCCCCGTCGTCGCGCACGGCCAGCGCGGTCGAGGTCGCCGAGGCGACGGCGGACATCACCGCGGCGACCACCACGGCGGTCTCGGGGGCCGCCTCGCCGCGCCCGGCGGGGATCAGGTTGAGCGCGATCAGCAGCAGCGAGCCGTTGAGGAAGAAGACGAGCAGCCCGAGCACCAGGGCGGGCACCAGCAGCAGGGCCCGTACGAGCACCGGCCAGACCAGCGCGCTCAGCAGCCCGAAGGCGCCGGCGCCCCAGGCGGCGGTCAGCGCGATCCGCGTGATGCTGTCGCCGTCGGCGGACTCCAGCCGGAAGTCGGGCAGGATCCCCGCCAGGGCGAGCATGGTGAGGGTGGACACCGCCCATACGAGGATCACCCGCACCAGGGCGCTGCCCGTCTTCCGCCACCGGCCGCCTCGCACCACGCCTTACCCGCCTCACCACCGTGGCCCGCGCACCGCCCGCGAGCCCCCGTCCCTGCTCCCAGGCTCGCACAGCCGGGCGCACCGGACCGGGTGACACGGGTGGCGTACGTTCGTGCGCGGGCGCGCGACCGGCCCGGCCGGGGCGCTGCTCAGGCCCGCACGAGGGGGTTACGTGCCGTCGTAGCCGGCGGTCGGCATGGACAGCCGGCGGTGCACCTCGGCCTTCATCGCGGAGGTGTAGCGCGGCTCGTCGAGCCCGGCCGTCTCCAGCCGTACGCCGCGCCGCTCGCACTCCGCGGTGAACTCCTCGACGGAGCGCAGCGCGCGGGCCAGCACGCGGTGGTTGGGGGTGACGAACAGGTCGACCTGTCCGGCGTCGATGTCGGACCACAGTCCGCAGTGGTCGGGGCGCAGCCCGTAGACCAGCAGTTGCCTCGTCACGACGTAGCCGCGGTCGGCCGCCCAGCGGGCGCACATGGCGTGCTGGGTCCGGGTGTCCACGGCGAACGGGTCGGCGTCGAGTTCCTCGAGCGGGGCCAGGCTGGCGATCGCGGCCACGCGCAGCTCATCCATGTCGCCCGACCCTACTCCGATCCGCGGCCCGGGAGGAGGGGGCGCCGGGTTCCGGTTCCAGGCGGACGGAAGGGGCAGCCTTTAGGCTCGGGAGATCCGGCACGTGCGAGAGGGACGTGCGAGAGGGAGGGGAGGCCGGTGCCGGTGGAGCTCACCTGGTGGGGCCATGCCACGTGCACGGTCGAGGACTCCGGGGTCCGGGTGCTGACGGACCCGCTGTTCGCGCGGCGGCTGGCGCACTTGCGGCGGCGGCGCGGAGCGGTGCCTCCGGCGCGGGCGGCCGTGGCGGACGTGGTGCTGGTGTCGCACCTGCACGCGGACCACCTGCACCTGCCGTCGCTGGCGCGCCTCGCGCCCGGGACCCGGCTGGTGGTGCCGCGCGGCGCGCGCCGGGCCGTGCCGGGGCTGGCGCGGCTCGCACGGGTGCGTGCCTTCGCCGTCACCGAGGTGGTGCCGGGCGAGGAGTTCGCCGTACGGGAGCGCGCGGGCGACGGCGTGCGGGTACGGGCGGTCAGCGCGCGGCACGACGGGCGGCGGCTGCCGTTCGGCCCGCACCTCGCGCCGGCGCTCGGGTACGTGGTGCAGGGCTCGGCGCGGACCTATTTCGCCGGGGACACCGGGCTGTTCGACGCGATGGCCGAGGAGGTCGGGCCGGTGGACGTGGCGCTGCTGCCGGTCGGCGGCTGGGGGCCGCACCTGGGGCCGGGGCACCTGGACGCGGCGCGGGCGGCGCAGGCGCTGGCCGCGCTGGCCCCGGCGGCGGCGGTGCCCGTGCACTACGGGACGTACTGGCCGATCGGGATGGACGCGGTGCGGCCGCACGAATTCCACGCGCCGGGCGAGGAGTTCGCCCGGTTCGCCCGGCAGCTGGCGCCGAAGGTGGCGGTACGGGTGCTTGCGCAGGGGGAGCGGGTGCGGCTTCCGTGACCCTGCTCGACCTCGCGGCGGCGGCCGGTCAGGTCCCGCCGGAGACGACCCAACAGGCCGTCGGCTACCCGGCGCTGTTCGTGCTGGTGGCGCTCGGGGCGCTGGTGCCGGTGATCCCGACGGGGGCGCTGGTGAGTTCCGCCGCGGTGGTGGCGTTCCATCAGCAGTCGCTGCCGTTCGGGCTGTTGCTGGTGTTCGGGGTGGCGGCGCTGGCGGCCTTCACCGGGGACGTCGCGCTGTACTGGCTCGGACGGCGCGGGGTCCGCTCGCGCGGCGGCTCGCGCTGGCTGGAGGCCCTGCGCGGCCGGGCCACGCCGGAGCGGCTGGAGCAGGCGCAGACGCGGCTGGACGAGCACGGCGTGCTGGTCCTGGTGGTCTCCCGCCTGGTCCCGGCGGGCCGCATCCCCGTGATGCTGGCCTGCCTGCTGGCGGAGCTGCCGCTGCGCCGCTTCGCCCGCGGGGACGCCCCCGCGTGCCTCGCCTGGGCGGCGACGTACGGTCTGATCGGGATCCTCGGCGGCTCCCTCTTCTCGGAACCGTGGAAGGGCGTGGCGCTGGCGGTCGCCCTGACCCTGCTGATCAGCGCGGCCCCCTCCCTGCTGCGCCGGCTGCGCGGGGAGCCCGCTTCGCACGGCGAGGCTCCGTGACCGGCCGGCGGGGCGGGTCCGTCACAGGGTGCGGGAGGCGCCGATCGGGAGGTCCCAGAGGTCTTCGCGGGGCAGGCCGGCGCGGGACCAGGCCGCCAGGGTGCGGTGCAGGGGCTCCATGACCGGTTCGGCGGAGAGGGCGAAGGTGGCCCAGTGCATCGGGGCCATCCGGCGGGCGCCGAGGTCGAGGCAGGCCTGCACGGCCTCCTCCGGGTCGGCGTGGACGTCGCGCAGCCACCAGCGCGGGGCGTAGGCGCCGATCGGGAGCAGCGCCAGGTCGATGCCGGGGTGGCGGCGGCCGATCTCCGCGAACCAGTGGCCGTAGCCGGTGTCCCCCGCGAAGTACACCTTCCTCGGGACCGCGGCCCGGGCCTCGCTCAGCATCCAGCCGCCCCACAGGGTGCGGCAGGCATCGAGCAGGGACCGCTTCGACCAGTGGTGCGCGGGGACGAACTCGAAGCGTACGCCGCCCAGTTCGGCCGACTCCCACCAGTCGAGCTCGGTCACCCGGGTGAAGCCGCGGCGGCGGCACCAGCGGCCCAGGCCGGCCGGGACGAAGAGGGCCGTGTGGCGGGGCAGCCGCTTCAGGGTCGGCGCGTCGAGGTGGTCGTAGTGGTTGTGGCTGATCACCACCGCGTCCACCGGCGGCAGTTCCTCCCAGAGCACCCCGACGGGGGTCATCCGCGCGGGGGTGCCGAGGATCCGCCGGGACCAGACGGGGTCGGTCAGTACGGTCAGACCGCCGACCCGCAGCACCCAGCTGGCGTGCCCCGCCCAGGTGGCGCAGACCGTCCCGGGGCCGGCCGGGGGCAGCGGGGCGGGTGCGTAGGGCAGGTCCGGGATGCCGCGCAGCCCGTCGGGGCCGGGCCGGAAGGCGCCCTCGCGGGCCAGCCGGGCGAAGGCGCGCAGCCCCGGCAGCGGTGTGGTCAGCCGGTCAGCGAACGAGCGGGGCCACGCCCGGTGCTCCCCGAGGGGGCGCGGATGCACGGGCCGGGCCGGGGGCGGCTGCGGGGCCCGGGGTGCCGGCCGCGCCACGGGACGCGGGGACACGGCGGGGCGCAGCACTTCCGAGGAGGCGGGCACGTCCGTCTGATCCCTCATCAAGAAGTCTCCGTCCACGTCGGGTTCGGCAGGTTCGGCAGGTTCGGCAGGTCCATCGGGTACGGCGGTTCCATCGGATCCGGTCGGTCGCTCACGCGAGTCCGGCGAGGACCGCTCCGAGGTGGTCCAGGGAGCTCCGTACGTGTGGCAGTTCCAGCGGGTCGGGGGCGGCGAGCGCGGCCAGCCGCTCCTCCGGGGTGGCGCCGAGCAGCGGCCCGGTCGACAACCGGACGCGCAGGGCGACGGGTTCGTCGGCGAACCGCTGGCCGCCCGGGGTGGGCGCCCCCAGCCGGCCGCCGAGCCAGTCCTCCAGCTCCATGGCGTCGCCGACCCCGTGCCGGGCGAGGCCCTCGCGCAGCGGGGTCAGGTCGGCGTAGAGGTGCCGTCCGGCCTGCGGGGGCCGGGCGAGCGCTCCGACGGCCAGGAGTTCCCGGTGGGCGGCGGCGGCCACGGCGCCGTGCAGGGCGGCGGCGGCGCGGGCCCGGGCGGCGACGGCGTCGGGCTCGTCCAGGGCGTACGCGGCGGCCCCGGCAACGGGGCCCGCGACGAACGCGCCGGTGGCGGTCAGGACGTCGAGGGTGCGGGCGCGCAGCCAGGTGCCCCGCGCGGTGTCGGGGAAGCGGACCACGGCGGCGGGCCAGCCGGCGGGCAGCAGGGCGCCGGCCAGGTCGACGAGCACCGCGGCCCCGTCGGGCAGCATCTCGGCGGGGCTGAGGACGAGCGTGTCGCGCGGGCGGTGCACGGTGTCGCGCCAGCTCTCGTCGCTGACGACGAACAGCCCGGCATCGGCGGCGGCCTCGCAGGCCTCCCGCAGCAGTTCGGGCGGCGGCACGGTGGCCGTCGGGTCGTCGGCGACGGAGAGCAGCAGGATGCGCGGGTCGCCGCCCTCGGCGCGCACCCGCCGTACGGTCTCCAGCAGTGCGTACGGGTCGGGCACGCCGCCGCACTCCGCCGGGGTCGGCACGTGGTAGGCCCGCCGTCCCAGCAGCCGGACCTGCGGGGTCCACCAGGCGGGGCAGGGCCGGGGCAGCATGACGTCGCCGCCGTACGCGCCGACGAGCGCGAGCAGCAGGGCGGCGGCTCCGGGTCCGGCGGCCACGTTCTCGGGCGCGGTCGGCAGCCCGCGGCGCCCCCAGTGGCGGCAGGCCGCCTCGCGCACGGGCTCACCGCCGCCCGCGGGCTCGGGGGCGGAACGTCCGGCAGCCGCGGCAAGCACGGCGGTGAGTTCGGGGAGCACGGGCAGGCCGGGCTGGGGGGCGGGCGGACCGTAGCGGACCGGACCACGGCCCTCGGCCGTCGTGCGCTGCATCCCCGCACCTCTTTCCGCCCGTGCACGGGCCTCACTCGCGCCAACCCTGCCTTTATACGATTATTCGGGCGAACCTGCCCGTTGTACCCGTCCGCAGCGAGCGGCGGGCGGCGGTCAGCGGTCAGCCCCGCCTGCCGACGAGGGCGAGCAGCCGGGTCTGGGCGTTCGCGCCCGCCGGGATCTCCACGGGCGGGTCGTAGGCGCCGCTCGCGGCGAGCCCCTCGGCGTACGGCATGACCTCCTTGATGGAGAACTCGACGAGGGCCTCGGGGAGCCGGTCGTCGGCACCGATGGCCCGGGCGAGGTCCCAGGTGTGCACGACGCAGTCGGCGGTCAGCTCGGAGCAGTACGCCGATCCGAGCGCGGGCCCGTACGAGAGGCGCACGGTGCGGTCCAGCGCGCCGGGCGCGGTGAAGGCGGCGTGCGCGGCGGCCGCGGCCTGCTCCCAGGCGGCGGCCGGGTCCTCGCCGAGCACGTCCCCGGAGAGTTCCTCGCCGACGTCCTCGACGGTGCGGCCGTCCGTGACCAGCGGCGGGATCCAGAGCTGCTCGCCCGTCACGTGGTTGACCAGCTCCCGCACGTTCCACTCCGCGCACGGGGTCGGTGCGCCCCACTGGTCGTCCGCGATGGCGCGCACGTACTCGCCGAAGAGCCGCAGCGCCTCGGCGTGCTGTTCGAGCAGCGTGTCCGGCATGGGTCTCACCGTCCTTCGCCATGAGTGCCCGCCCCCTGGGCCCCACTGTCCTCGCACCTGCCGTACCTTGCCACCGTCCTGCCCAATCCCCTTGCCGCGCAAGGTTGATGTCCACATGTCAAAACACATATCTCACAGTCCGAACTGATCCTCTAGGTTGGTGGCAACGCTTCGACCACGCTTCGACGAAGAGGAGTCACCGCCGTGAACGCCATGAACGCGAACGCCGTGAACGCAAACGCCCCGAAGGAGACCGCGGTCTACACCCACGGCCACCACGACTCGGTCCTGCGTTCGCACCGCTGGCGCACCGCCGCGAACTCGGCCGCCTACCTGATCGGCGAACTGCGGCCGGGGATGTCCGTCCTGGACGTCGGCTGCGGTCCGGGCACGATCACCGCGGACCTGGCGGAGCTGGTCGGACCGCAGGGGCAGGTCACCGCGGTGGACGCGGCGCCCGACGTACTGACCCGGGCGGGCGCCTACGCGAAGGAGCGCGGCCTGGCGAACGTGCGGTTCGCGACGGCGGACGTGCACGCCCTGGAGTTCCCGGACGACTCCTTCGACGTGGTCCACGCCCACCAGGTGCTCCAGCACGTGGGCGACCCGGTACGCGCGCTGCGGGAGATGCGCCGGGTGTGCCGGCCGGGCGGGATCGTGGCCGCCCGGGACGCGGACTACGCGGCGATGACCTGGTACCCGGCGACACCGGGACTGGACGAGTGGCAGGCCCTGTACCGCCGGGTCGCCCGCGCGAACGGCGGCGAGCCCGACGCCGGACGCCGCCTGCGCGCATGGGCCCGGGCGGCGGGCTTCACGGACATCGCGTCCTCGGCGACGGCCTGGTGCTACGCGACCCCCGAGGAGGCGGCCTGGTGGTCCGGACTGTGGGCGGACCGCACGACCGCCTCCGTGTACGCCGACATCGCGACCCGGGGTGGTCACGCGACCGCCCCGGAGCTCACGGCCATCGCGGAGGCCTGGCGCAGCTGGGGCTCCTCCCCCGACGCCTGGTTCTCGGTCCTGAACGGCGAGGTCCTGGCCCGGGCCTGACCCCGGCCGGGGGCCGCGTGCCCGGCTCAGACGGGCGGGCGCATACGGAAGTTGTAGCGCGGCGGGAGCGGACGGTCGGTGAGGGCGGCCCAGACCTCGGACAGGGTCTCGTCGCCCTCGCGGAGGTCCGGGAGCTCGAAGCCGTCCTCGAAGACCCGCCGGGCCGCGACCACATGCCCCTCCGCCGCCAGCAGCCGGGCGGCCAGCAGGCGGAAGCGGCCCTGGTCGCGCAGCGCCGGGCGGAGGCGGTCCCACACGGACCGCGCCTGGGCCAGGCGGCCGGCGGCCAGCAGCGCCGCCATCGCCTCCCGCCCCAGCGCGGACTCGGCGGCCAGCCACTCGGCGCTGCCCCGGCTCTCCTGCGCCAGGTCCTCGAACGCCTCGGCGTAGCGGTCGGCCGCCCGCCCCCGGTCGCCCGCCAGCCCGTCGGCCGCCGCCAGGCACCTCAGCAGCGGCCACCGCGAGGGGGCCAGCGCCAGCCCGCGCTCCCAGCTGCGTACCGCCTGCGCCACATCACCCGCACGCCACTGCGCGACACCGAGGTGGTATTCGGTGAGCGGGTCGGCCCGGGCGGTCTCCAGCATGTCCCGCCAGTGCGGGGCCACCAGGCCCGGGCCCGGCGGAGCCGCCCGCCGCGGGGCCGGGAACACCCCGGTGCGCCACAGTTCCAGCCACGGGACCTGCGCGTCGCCCAGCGTGGATTCCGGGAAGGGCGTGCCCGGCAGCTTGTAACCCCCGCAGAGCACCTCCAGCGCACCCCAGCCCGAACCGGCCGCCAGCCGCTCTCCCGGCTCGGTGTCGGCACACCCGCGCCACGCCTCGTACGCCTCGTCGACCCGCTCCCGCGGCAGGGCCGCCGCCAGCGCCGCCTCCGCCGAGGCCCGCGCCGCCGCCCAGTCGCTCCCGTGCACCGCCGAGGGGTCGGCCGACAGCGCCCCGTACGCCTCCAGCCAGCTGAACTCCGCCCCGGCGTCGAGCCGTACGTGCTCCAGCTGGGTCCGGGCGAGGCCCGCCTGGATCTCCGCGTACCCGCCGGTGCCCGGCTCCGTCAGCCACTCCTGCCAGCGCCGCCCGCCCGCACCCGCGCCCCATACGAAGAGCTTGCGGCCGCGAAGCCGGGCCGTCGAGGTCTGCACCAGACCCCGGCCGTCCGCGTCGAGGGAGGCGATCCAGGGCCGGTCCCCGTCGCGGACCTCGTAGAAGAAGTCGGCCGGGTACTCGCTGCGCAGCGGGTACGTGCGGTCCGCCCCCTCCCACTGCGGTACGGGGATGCGCCGCAGCGAGCGCTCGTAGCCGAAGTGCCAGGCCTCCTCGGCCGGGGCCAGCACGCGGGTCCCCTCGTCCTCCGGTACGGCGATGTTGGACCACCAGTACACGGGTGCCGGCCGCTCGTGCGGGTTGCGCACGCGGACTGCGGCGTAGAGGAACTCCGAGTCCCCCGGCAGCCACAGGTCCACCTGGAACGGCAGGTCGCGCAGCCGCTCCCACTCCCACAGCCGGACCATCGCCCCGCCGTCGGGCGCCGGGACGAGCGCGGCGTGCAGGGGGGCGCAGGAGAGGGTGGTGTGGCCGGTGGCGCCGATGTTCCACTCGATGCCGCCGGAGAACCAGGCGCCGTTGAGGGCGAAGTTGGCCGGCTGGAACACCGGGTTGCGGTACAGCAGTTCACGCCCGGTGGCCAGGTGGACGAGCGAGTGGATCCGGCCGCCGAGACCGGGCAGCACGGTGACCCGCAGGTGCTCGTTCTCGATGACGATCGAGTCGAACTCCTGCTCCGTCCGCTGCCGTTGGTAGCCGTCCAGCTCCCGGACGGGCAGCAGCGAGCGCAGCGGCTCGTACCCGATCTGGCGGGCCGTGTCGCGCGGCAGCCCTTCGCGCGACCGCTCGTCCAGTGCGTGCACCCCGTCGGGCGCGCGGAGGGCGGGCAGCGGGTTCTCGGGCCCCAACGGGGCTGCGGGGAGGGTCAGCAGGGCACGTCGGACGGTGGTGGCCATGAGGGCATGGAACACGCAGCGACGGCCGCTGCACAGGGCTTTCGCGGATCACCACCGGTCAGGATTACGCAAAGATGGTTCATCATGGCGGACATGACCAATGCGACCACTGCGAAGACCCCCGGCGACAGCGCCGGTCCGGCCCGCGTCCGGAGGGCCGGCTTCCTCCAGGCGGCCGGCTCCGAAGAGCGGTTCAACGGCCCCGCGACCGGCGACGAGCGCGCGCTGATCACCGACATGCTGGCCGCCCAGCGCACGACGCTGCTGCTCAAGTGCGCCGGCCTGGAGCCGGAGTTGCTGTCCCGACGGTCCGTCGATCCCTCGACCCTGTCGCTGCTCGGCCTGGTCCGCCACCTGGCCGACGCGGAGCGCCGCTGGTTCCGGCGGGTGCTGGCCCAGGAGGACGCACCGGCGCTGTTCTTCTCGGAGGCCGAGCCCGACGGCGACTTCGACGTCGAGGCGATCTCCCCGCAGGAGGTCGCCGAGTCCTGGGAGGCCTGGCGTAGCGAAGTGGCCTTCGCGGAGCGGTTCGCCGCCGAGGCCCCCGACCTGGACGTCGAGGCCGAGGACGAGTGGCGCGGACGGGTGTCGCTGCGCTGGGTCCTGATCCACATGATCGAGGAGTACGCGCGGCACAACGGCCACGCCGACCTGCTCCGGGAGCGGATCGACGGCGCGACCGGCATGTGACGACGGCCGCCGGCGGGGCGCGCTCGCTGCCGACGCGGGCTGGGGGGTGTCTGGCGGATCAGGGCCGGGCCCGGCCCGCCCGGCACCCCCTAGGCGAACGCCCCCGCCACCAGGTCCGCGAGGAGCGCACCCGCCCGGCCGTCCGGGTCCAGGTCCGGGTCGTAGATGGTGACGTTGAGCCCCACGCAGCGCGGTGAACGCACCAACACACCGAGCAGCTCGGCGAGTTCGTCGGGGACCAGCCCTCCGGGGTCCGGGCTGTCCACGGCCGGCATCACGCTCGGGTCCAGCACGTCGGCGTCGAGGTGGACCCAGAACCCGGCCGTCGCCGGCGGGTGCAGCCCGTCCAGGGCCGTGCGCGCCACCGGCCCGGCGCCACGGTCGCGGATCGCCCCGACCGTGGCGGCGAAGAACCCGGCCGCGCGCAGCTCCTTGAGGTCCGGGTCCCCGTCGCGCAGCCCGAAGAGCCGTACGTCCTCGTCCCTCAGGTACGGGGAGAGCCCCTCCAGGTCGGCGAGGCCCGCCTGTCCGCGCCCGGTGGACAGGGCGAGCTCCTCGCCGCCGGCCGCGCCGACGGGCCCGTTGACCTCGGTGTTCCCGGGGTGGCGGAAGTCGGCCGAGCCGTCGATGGCGGCCAGCCCGTACCGCCCGAGCCGTCGCATGGCGAGGGCCGCGCCGAGCTGGATCGAGCAGTCGCCGCCCAGGACGACGGGGAACTCCCCGGCCCGCAGGTGCTTCTCGATCCGGTCGGCGAGGGTCACGGTGTACGCGGCGAGCGCGTCGGCGTGGAACACGCCGTCGCCCTCCCGCCAGTCGCCGCGGTCGTAGCGCGGCGGGACGACGACCCCGCCCTCGCGGGCGCCGAGCCGGGCCAGCAGGCCCTGTTCGCGCAGGGCGCCCGCCAGCTTGTAGACGCCGGGTACGGTGCCGGGTGCGGGCGGCCGCAGGCCGAGGTTGGACGGGGCATCGAGGAGTACGAGGCTTCTCATGCCCTCATCCTGTGGGATGGGCGCGCCGCGGGCCCGTCATTTCGGTCATGCCGCCGCGGCAGCCGTGACGGCCCAGCGTTCGTGGTCCCGCCAGGCGCCGTCGACGTACAGGAAGTCCGGGGAGAGCCCCTCCAGCCGGAAGCCGCGCCCCTTGACCAGGGCGATCGAGGCGGCGTTGCCCGGCTGGATGTTCGCCTCCAGCCGGTGCAGCCCGAGTTCGCCGAAGGCGTGGCCGAGGACCAGGTCCAGCGCCTCTCCCAGCAGCCCCCGGCCTGCGGCGTGCGCGAAGGCGCCGTAGCCGAGTGCGCCGCACTGGAAGGCGCCGCGGACGATGTTGTTGATGTTGACGAAGCCGGCGATGGCCCCGGTGGCCAGCTCGCAGACGAGGAACCCGGTGCGGCCGCCGTCAGCTTCGGCGGCGGTCAGCCGGACCGCGTACGGCTCGTACTCGTCGATGGTGGCGGGCGGGAACAGCCACGGCCGGTGCAGCTCTCGGCTCTCTCGCGCGCGGGCCGTGAACTCGGCGCCGTCGGCGAGCCGGTAGGGGCGCAGGCCGACGCACGGCCCCTCGGCGAGGTACGTGGAAAAGGTCATCGCCCGAGGTTAGGGCGTGTGGCATCATCCCCGATGTGATCATCAGCCCCGACACCCGACAGCTCCTGCTCGCGGCGGCGCGCAACAACGCCGAGTGGTGCGACGCGGTCTGCCGCGGCCACGCCCTGCGGCCCGAGTTCGCCCCGGACGCCTGGACCAGCGCCCGGCGCACGCCGCCGTACTACCCCGATGCCGTGTCCCTCACCCGGGACGCCTCGGCGGACGCCCTCGTGGCCGCGGTCGACACCGGCTCGCCCGGGTGCTCGGTCAAGGACAGCTTCGCCACGCTCGACCTGGCCCCGGCCGGCTTCGAGGTGCTCTTCGAGGCGCAGTGGATCCACCGTCCGGCCCTCGCGGGAGGCGGGGCCGCCGCCGGAGCCGGGCCCGTCGCGGCCACGGACTCCCGTCTGGAGTGGTCCGAGGTCGCGAGCGCCGAGGAGCTGGAGGCCTGGGAGGCCGCCTGGGACGGCGAGGAGAGCACGGGGCTGTTCCGCCCGTCCCTGCTCGGCGAGGACATCGTCTTCCTGGCGGGCCGCGCCGGGGGCCGGATCGTCGCGGGAGCCGTCGCGAACACCGGCGGCGGGGTGGTGGGCGTGTCCAACCTGTTCGCCCTGGACGACGCGGACACCGACGCCGCCTGGGCGGGCGCCCTGGCCGGGGTCGCCGCCCGCTGGCCGGAGCTGCCCGTCGTGGGGTACGAGAGCGGCGACGACCTGGACGCCGCCGTCCGCGCCGGGTTCGCCCCGCTCGGGCCGCTCCGCGTCTGGCTGCACACCGCCTGACGCCGCTCGCGGCCGTCAGGCCCGCAGGTCCAGCCGCGGGACGTCCGTCCGCTCGATGCCGAACACCTGCGCGTACAGGGACAGTTCCGCCTCCAGCGCGCGGACCATGGTCTCCGCCCGACGGAAGCCGTGGCCCTCGCCCTCGAAGGCGACGTACGCGTGCGGCACCGGGCGTCCGCGCATGGCGGCGAGCAGGCGCTCCGCCTGGGCCGGCGGGCAGACCGGGTCGTCGAGGCCCTGGAGCAGCACGAACGGCGCGGTGATCCGGTCGGCGCGGGCCACCGGCGAGCGCTCGCGGCAGAGCCGCGGCAGGGTCTGCGGCGGCCCGGCCAGGCCCTCGACGTAGCGGGACTCCAGGTCGTGGGTCTCCTCCGCGAAGCCGAGCAGGTCCAGCACCGGGTAGACGATCGCCGCGCAGGCGTACAGGTCGGTGGCGGCCAGCGAGGCCGCCGCCGTCCAGCCCCCGGCGCTGGCGCCCCGGATCGCGAGCCGGGCGGGGTCCGCGGTGCCCTCGGCGGCCAGGGCCCGGGCCACCGCCGCGCAGTCCTCGACGTCGACCACGCCCCACTGCTCGCGCAGCCGTTCCCGGTAGGCGCGGCCGTAGCCGGTGGAGCCGCCGTAGTTCACCTCGACCACGCCGATGCCGCGCGAGGTGAAGTACGCGATGTGCAGGTCCAGTACGGGCGGCACGTGGTCGGTGGGCCCGCCGTGCGCCCACACCACGTACGGGGGCAGCTCGTCGGCCGGGGCCCGGCGGGCCGGGTGGTGCGGCGGGTAGACGTGCGCGTGGATCTCCCGGTCGGCGGGGCCGAGGAACGTCCGGCTCTGCGGCTCCGGGTAGTACGCGGGGTCCACCGGGTCCGCCCCCGCGGAGCCGATCACCCGGGCCCGGCCGGTGGCGGTGTCCAGCTCCACGACCTCGTACGCGCTGCGGGGGCTCGCGGCGACCCCGTAGACCCGGTCTCCGCTGACGGCGAGGGTGGGCTGCCAGGCCGTCCACGGCCCGGCCGAGTCCACCAGGTCGCCGCTCTCCGGGTCGAGCACGCCGAGCACCGAGGAGCCCTGCCCGTGCAGGACGGCGACGAGTCCGCCGGGGAGCGGCGCGAGCCAGCGCAGCCCCGGCTTCCACAGGGGGCCGCCGAACTCCTCTTCCCGCGGGCACAGGTTGACCGCCCGGCCAGTCGCGGGATCGACCCGGTACGGGTTCCACCAGCCGCCGCGGTCACTCACCGCGAGGAGGGTTCCGGCGGCGGTCCACTCCACCTGGGCGACGGACTCGTCGGGGCCGCCGAGCACGGTACGGGCCTGCGCGAGCCGGCCGTCGGACGTGACCTCGGCGAGCCTCAGCTCGGTGCCGTCCCAGGGCATCCGGGGGTGGTCCCACACCAGCCAGGCGGCACGCAGCCCGTCGGGTGACAGCCGCGGCCCGGTGGTGAACCGGTACCGGTCATCGGTCAACTCCCGTACGAGGGACCGGTCCCCGGCCGCCGACCCGTCCAGCGGTACGGCGGCCAGGACCCGGCGGACGTCGGTCGGCGCGGGCCCGGTGAACTCCTCCAGCACGCACCAGACCTCGCCGCCGCGCAGTACGGGGTCGGCCCAGCGCAGGCCGCCGCCGACCGCCGAGAGGGGGGTCAGCGGCCTCGGGGCGCCGCCGGGGAGGTCGGGCTCGTACGCGTACAGCCGCTGGTCTGCGAAGTGGACGAAGACCAACAGGGGCCCGCCCTCGGGGCGTTCGGCGCCCGCCCAGGGCTGCCCGCCGTACTCGGTGACCCGGCTGCGCACGTTCCACGGGACGGGCAGGGCCGTGGACTCGGGGCCGCCGTCCGCGGGCCGGCGCACCAGTGCGCGGCGGCCGCCCTCCTGCGGACGGGGCTCGGTCCACCACACCTCGGCCCCGACCGTGCCCACGTACTCGGGCCGCCCGTCGAGCGACGCGGCGAGCGCGGCGTCGATGGGCGAGGGCCAACTGCCGTAGGCACCGGCACCGGCACCGGTCGGCGCCGCCGTCACCGGGTCCCCATCACAGGGTCCGCAGCGCGCGGTCGAGGACGCGGACCCCGAAGTGCAGCGCCTCGACCGGCACCCGCTCGTCCACCCCGTGGAAGAGGGACCAGTAGTCGAAGCCGTGCGGCAGCTTGAGCGGGGAGAAGCCGTAGCCGGTGATGCCGAGCCGGGAGAACTGCTTGGCATCGGTACCGCCCGCCATGCAGAAGGGGACCACGTGCCCGTCGGGGTCGAAGTGCTCGACGGACTCGCGCAGGATCCCGTACGTCCGCCCGTCCACGGGGGCTTCGAGGGCGACCTCCCGGTGGTGGAACTCCCACCGCACGTCGGGTCCGGTGAGGGCGTCGAGGGTGGCGATGAACTCGGCCTCGCCGCCGGGCAGCATCCGGCCGTCCACGTACGCGGTGGCCTGGCCGGGTATCACGTTCAGCTTGTAACCGGCGCTGAGCATCGTCGGGTTGGCGCTGTTGCGCACCGTCGCCTCGACGAGGGCGGCGGCCGGGCCGAGTTTGCCGAGGAGCCCTGCGAGGTCGAAGTCGCGTCCGCGCGGGTTCACCGACAGGCCCTGCAGGGCGGCCAGTTCGGTGATGCAGGCGACGACGGTGTCGGTGAGCCGGAGCGGCCACTCGTACTCGCCGATCCGGGCCACCGCGGCCGCGAGCCGGCTGACGGCGTTGGCCCGGTTGGGCTTGGAGCCGTGCCCGGCGGTGCCGTGGGCGGTCAACTTCAGCCAGGCGGTGCCGCGTTCGCCGGCCGCGATCGGATAGAGGGACTGACCGGGTCCGGTGTGGACGGTGAAGGCACCGGACTCGCTGATGCCCTCCGTGCAGCCTTCGAAGAGGTGGGGGTGGGAGTCGGCGAGGAAGCCCGAGCCGTCGACGGCGCTGTCCTCCTCGTCGGCGGTGTAGGCGATCACGATGTCCCGGCGCGGCTTCACGCCCGCCCGCGCCCAGGCGCGTACGACCGCGAGCACCATCGCGTCCGCGTTCTTCATGTCGACCGCGCCGCGGCCCCAGACCACGCCGTCGCGGATCTCACCGGAGAAGGGGTCCACGCTCCACTCACCGGCCTCGGCGGGGACCACGTCGAGGTGGCCGTGCACGAGGAGGGCGGGAGCGCCGGGGTCGGACCCCTCGACCCGGGCCACCACGTTCGTGCGGCCGGGGGTGCGCTCCAGCATCGCCGGTTCCAGGCCGGCGTCCGCGAGCCGCTCGGCGACGTACTCGGCGGCGGGCCGCTCGCGGCAGTCGCCGCCGCCCCGGTTGGTGGTGTCGATCCGGATCAGGCCGGAGGTGAACTCGACCGCCTCGTCGAGCGCCGTCCGGTCGACGGGGGGATTCAGGTCGTACATGTCAGCCATACTGCTCCTCCACCGCCGCCGAGACGACCGTCGTGACCGCCTTGAAGGTCCGGATCCCCTCGTACATCGTCTCGCTGGTGTACGCGACCCTGCGTTCCCCGGACCGGGTGACGCCGGGGACGAGGGTGGCGGCCATCCCCAGGTGCTCGGCGTCGAACTCCAGCTCCACCGCGAACGGGCCGGCCCGCAGGGGTTCGCGCCGGACGGCGAGCGCCGCGGCCTCCTTGGCGGCGGCGCGGATGTCGGCGGCGGTGCGGGCGGGGGTGCGGCAGACGGCCGCGTAGCGCGACACGTGGTCCTTCACCGCCACGGTCACCGCGTCCGGGGCGTAGCCGGCCGCGTCGAGGCAGGTCAGGTCGTCGCCTGTGACCAGGACCACCGGCACGCCGTACTCGGCGACGACGTGGGCGTTGAGCAGGCCCTCGCTCGCGCGGACGCCGTTGAGCCAGACCCCGGTGACGGAGTTGGCGAGGTAGGTGTGGGCGAGGACGCCCTCGGTGCCGGCGCCCGTGTGGTAGCCGACGAAGGCGACGCCGTGCACGTCGCCGTGCTGGACGCCCTCGACCATGGTGAGGGTCTTGTGGCGGCCGGTGATCATCTCGACGCGGGCGTCGAGGCGCTCCAGCAGCAGGTTGCGCATGGTCCCGTGGGCCTCGTTGACGAGGACCTGGTCGGCGCCGCCGTCGTAGAAGCCGAGTACGGCGGCGTTGACGTCGGAGGTGAACAGCGACCGGCAGCGCTCCCACTGCGGTGTGCCGGGCAGCACGTCGGCGGGCCAGGTGACGCCGGTGGCGCCCTCCATGTCGGCGGAGATGAGGATCTTCATCGGGCCCCCGGGCGGTCGGCTGCGCTCAGCTCCCCCACACTAACCGCCCGGCCCCCTCGGGCCCCCCGGGGCCACGCCCGCCGCGGCGGGCTTCAGCAGGTCGGTCCCGCAGGGCGGCGTCCGGGGTCGCCCCGCGGGCCGTCCGGTTCACCCGATCCGGTGAGGCCGTGTCCCGGCCTCACCGTCAACGGCAGGGATCAGCCCTTGACTTCGGCCGCCAGGTTGGCCAGCACGGTGTCGTAGATGCGGGTGAGGCCTTTGGGGGCGAAGGTGCGCTCGAAGAAGCCGCCGATGCCGCCGGCGCCGTTCCACACGGTGGTGATCACGGCCTTGGACTTGCCCTCGCCGGCCGGGGTGACCGTCCAGGTGGTGACCATGGAGGAGTTGCGGTCCTTCTCCACCAGCTGTCCGTCGGTGGGCTCGGTGACCTCCAGCAGGCAGTCGCGTACCCGCTTGCTGGTGGCCTGGAGCTTCCAGTGGACGAGGGTGCCCTCGCCGTCGCCGCCCTCGCGCACCTCGTACTCGCTGAAGTGCTCGGGCAGGAGCTTCTCCCGGGTCCCGGTGTAGTCCGCCAGCGCGTCGAACACGGTCTCCGCGTCGGCCGCGATGATCCGCTCCGTGGTGGCCTCGACCTGCGCCATAGCTGTTCCTCCAGCAGTTGTGATCGCTCGTCACCGCGAAGCCAACCATCTCCGGCGCAGCCGCCCAAATCCGGGTCGGACGCAATGCGGCTCGCACGATCATGGGAACGTTTGTTCTATTCTCGGGTCAGGGCCGAACGAAGGAGGCGCACCATGCGCTGGGAGAACCAGACCGACGAGACGGGCGGTGGTCCGCGGGCCACCGGTCCCGCCGCGCTCTTCGGGGCCGACGCCGTCGTCACCCGTACCTTCGACACCCCGGAGTTCCGCGGCATCACCTTCCACGAGGTGCGGGCCAAGTCCCTGCTCAACCGGGTCCCCGGCGCCTCCCGGATGCCGTTCGAGTGGACCGTCAACCCGTACCGCGGCTGTAGCCACGCCTGCGTGTACTGCTTCGCCCGCAAGACCCACAGCTACCTCGACCTCGACACCGGCCTCGGCTTCGACTCGCAGATCGTCGTCAAGACCAACGCCCCCGAGCTGCTGCGCCGCGAGCTCGGCGCGCGCCGCTGGACCGGCGCGCACGTGGCCATGGGCACCAACGTCGACTGCTACCAGCGCGCGGAGGGCCGCTACCGCCTGATGCCCGGAATCATCGAGGCGCTGCGCGACCGCGCCAACCCCTTCTCCATCCTCACCAAGGGCACCCTCATCCTGCGCGACCTCCCCCTCCTCCAGGAGGCCGCCGAGGTCACCGACGTCGGCATCTCCGTCTCCGTCGGCTTCACCGACACCGCCCTGTGGCGGACCGTCGAGCCCGGTACGCCCTCCCCCGCCGCCCGGCTCGCCGCCGTACGGGCGCTGACCGACGCGGGCATCGAGTGCGGGGTGCTCATGGCCCCCGTGATCCCCTTCCTCGGGGACGCTCCGGAGCAGCTGCGGGCCACCGTCCGGGCCGTCGCCGAGGCGGGGGCGGTGTCCGTGACACCCCTGGTACTCCATCTGCGGCCCGGGGCGCGCGAGTGGTTCATGGCCTGGCTGGGCGAGCACCACCCCCACCTCGTCCCGCGGTACGCGCGGATGTACGCGGGCGGGTCGTACGCGCCGACCTGGTACCAGCGCCGGATCACCCGCCAAGTCCACGAGCTCGCGGCGGAATTCGGCATCGGGCCGAGCGGGCGCGGCGGCGCGCGCCGGGTCCTCGTACCCGAGCGGCCGGGCGGCGCCGGGGCCGCCGCGCAGGACCGGCCGACGCAGCTGAGCCTGCTGTGAGGACGCGGCGCGACGCCTGAAGGGTCATCACATCGGGCCAATGGGCTGCACAATCCCGCCTTCCGGGCGCGGGTTCCGGGACGATTCCGCCCAGAACCCTCGGCTGGGAGGCCACATGCTCCGACCCTCGATCCGCCCCTCGACCCTGACGAAGCGCGCTGCCGTCCTGCTGTCGATCTCCACCGTCGCCGCCGTCCTGGCGAGCCCGGTCACCGCCGCTCCGGTCGCCGCCGCGCCGCCCGCGGCCCCGGCCGCCGCGGCTCTGAAGTGGACCGGCTGCGCGACCTCGCGCTACCCCACCCTCCAGTGCGCCTCCCTCCAGGTCCCCCTCGACCACGACCGGCCGGGCGGGCGCACGATCGCACTGGCCCTGACCCGGGTCCCGCACACCGCCGCCACGTCCCAGGGGCCGCTGCTGGTCAACCCCGGCGGCCCCGGCGGCAGCGGCCGGACCCTGGCCGGTTACGTCGCCTCCGCGCTCCCGAAGGACGTGGCCGGGCAGTTCGACGTGATCGGCTTCGACCCCCGCGGGGTGGGCAAGAGCGAGCCGGCCCTGGACTGCGGGACGGGGCACTTCGCGCCCGTACGCCCGGACTCGGTGCCGCGGGACGCGGAGACCGAGCGGGCCAACCTGGAGCGGGTGCGGAAGTTCGCCGAGTCCTGCCGGACCAAGCACGCGGACGTGCTCCCGTACATCGGCACGGTCTCGGCCGCCCGCGACATCGAGGCGGTGCGCACCGCCCTCGGCGCACAGAAGATCAGCTACTTCGGTTACTCGTACGGGACCTACCTGGGCGCGGTGTACGCCAAGCTCCACCCGGACCGGGTGCACCGCCTCGTCCTGGACTCCGTCGTGGACCCGAGCGGGGTCTGGTACGAGGACAACCTCGCCCAGGACCAGGCCTTCGACGCCCGCCACAAGGCCTTCCTGGCCTGGGTCGCGCAGTACGACGACAAGTACCGCCTCGGCACCGACCCGGCGGCGGTCGAGCAGCGCTGGTACGCGATGCGGGACTCCCTGCGGGCGGCTCCGGCGGGCGGCAAGGTGGGTCCGGCCGAGCTGGAGGACACCTACCTGCCGGGCGGCTACTTCAACGGCTACTGGCCGAACCTGGCCGCCGCCTTCTCGGCGTACGCGGTGGACAACGACCCGAAGCAACTGGTGGCGGCGTACGAGCGGTTCGGCGCGGTGGAGCCCTCGGCGGGCAACAGCTACAGCGTGTACACGGCGGTGCAGTGCCGGGACTCGGCATGGCCGAGGGACTGGAACCAGTGGCGTACGGACATGTGGCGCACGCACGCCAAGGCGCCGTTCATGACGTGGAACAACGCCTGGTACAACGCCCCGTGCGCGTTCTGGCCGGGTGAGCCGCTCCAGGCCCCGGACGTGACGAACGCCGGCCTCCCGCAGGCGCTGCTCTTCCAGGCGACGGAGGACGCGGCGACCCCGTACGAGGGCGCGGTGAGCATGCGGCGCAAGCTGGCCGGCGCGGCCCTGGTGGTCGAGGAGGGCGGCGGCAACCACGGCATCTCGCTGAGCGGCAACAAGTGCCTGGACGAGAAGCTGTCCGCGTACCTGCGTACGGGCCGGGCCGAGGACGCCACCTGCCCCGCACAGCCGGCCCCCAAGCCGACGACGGCGACCCGGGCGGTGGCACCCTCGGCGGGCGGCGCGGCCCTGCACGGGCTGCTGGGGTTCCGGGGATGATCTCCAGCAGGCAGGATCAGGGGTGTGAACACTCCTGATCCTGCCTCCGCCCTTGACTCCGCACGTGACTCCGCTCCTGCCTCCGCGGCCGGCCGCCACCTGACCCGGATCGCCGCCCCCGAGGGCGTCAGCCCGGGCGTCAACTACAGCCACGTCGTCTGGGGTACGGGGAGGTTCGTCGCCGTCTCGGGGCAGTGCGCCCTCGACGAGAAGGGCGAGGTGGTGGGCGAGGGCGATGCCGCCGCCCAGGCCCGGCAGGTGTTCGAGAACCTGCGCCGGTGCCTGGCGGCGGCCGGGGCGGGCTTCGAGGACGTGGTGAAGCTGACGTACTTCGTCACGGACGTCGCCCACCTCCCGGCCGTCCGCGCGGCGCGCGACGAGGTGATCGCCCCGGACCACCTCCCGGCCTCCTCGGCGGTCCAGGTCAGCGCCCTGTTCCGGCCGGAACTCCTGGTGGAGGTGGAGGCCTTCGCGATCCTTCCCGTCACCCCCTAGGGGGCGATGACCGTGCCGATGCCGTTCCAGCCGTGCGGGCCGGAGGCGTCGCCGCCGTCGAAGAGGTACGCGCTGACGGCTCCGGAGCCGGAGCCGGCCTCGCCGAGCAGGTAGTCCGCGTGGGTGTCGGCGTTGAAGTCGACGAGCTGGACCCGGGTGTGGTCGGTGGTCACGCCGGAGGCGGTCCTGCCGATGTGCTGCCAGCCGCCGTGGCCGTCACCGCCCCGGTTCAGGTAGGTGGTGACGGCGCCGCCGGGGCTGATCATCCAGTAGTCGGCCCGGCCGTCGCCGTCGTAGTCGGCCAGCCGCACCCGCGTGCGGTCGGTGGTCGTGCCCGTGGCGGTCTGGCGCAGGCCCTTCCAGCCGCCCGCGCCGTCGCCGCCGCGGTTGAGGAAGGTGGTGACGGCGCCGTTGTCGGCGATGGTGAGGTAGTCGGCCCGGCCGTCGCCGTCCCAGTCCGCGAAGCGGACCTGCTCGCTGCGGTTGGTGGTGCCGTAGGCGACCTGGCCGATGTCCTTCCAGCCGCCGCGGCCGTCGCCGCCTCGGTTGAGGTGGACGTTGACCGACCCGTTGGCGTTGATGACGACGTAGTCGGCCCGGCCGTCGCCGTCGAAGTCAGCCAGCCGCACCCGCGTACGGTCGGCGGTCGTCCCGGTGGCCACGCGGCCGAGGGCCTCCCAGCCGCCCCCGGTGTCGCCGCCCCGGTTGAGCCGCGCCCTGACCTCGCCGTCGGCGGTGATCGTCAGGTGGTCGGGGCGGCCGTCGCCGTCGAAGTCGGCCCAGCGGACGGCTCCGGTGCCGCCCGCCTCGGTTCCCGCGCGCGGCGCGTGCGGCCGTACGCCCCACCCGTCGGCGACCGCCTGCTCCAGGCCGTCGTGGAAGGTCCGAGCCATCTTGCGGTAGCCCGCGTCGTTGGGGTGGAGCTGGTCGGGCAGCTCGGTCGCGACGTCCAGGCGGGGCGGCTCCACGTACCGGAACCGCTCGCCGCGGCCGCGGCGCTCGTTCTCCTGGCCCCGGATGACGGCGTTGAAGTCGCGTGTCTGCTGCTCGAAGCCGGTGGTGTCGGTGAGCAGCCCCTGGACGATGACGGTCACGCCGGGCCGGTTCGCCAGCACGCGGTCGATCAGCGAGGACAGCCGCCCGGCCGCTTCGAGCGGGTCGGCGTGGTCGTGGCGGAGGTCGTTGATGCCCAGGTGCAGCAGGACGACGTCCGGGTCGGCCGCGGCCTGCCAGCCGTCGATGTTGGACCGGATTCCTTCGATGGTCCAGCCGCTGTGGCCCTCGTTGTCCGCGTCGGCGACGGCGCCGAAGGAGCCGGAGCCGACGAAGTCGGGCGTGTAGCGGGACTGGCCTGCCATCAGGTCCCAGAGGGGCGCCCGGTATCCGGCGTTGCCGGAGCTGCCCCCGCCGGCGGTGATGGAATCGCCGAGCGGCATGATCCGTACGAGGGGCGGGGCGGGTGTCGTCGCTGCCGTGGCGGTCGTGGAGCCGAGCCCCGCGGCGGCGAGGGCGGCGAGCAGGGCGAGGCCGAGGGTGGCGGTGCGCTTCGTCATGTGTGTGCGGTGCCTTTGGGGTGTGGTGCGGGTCCCGGATGCGCATCCGCCCACCCCGCTTCTCCTTGGCGGACGAGGGGGTGGGCGGATGCGGCTCGCGGGATGGTGCGGGTGGTGCTGTGCGGTGCGGGGCGGGCGGGGCTCAGGTGCCGCTGGCGACCTTGCCGAGGTTGATCCAGCCGTTGCCCGGGTCGCCGCCGTTCCAGGCGTAGACGGTGGCGGTGTTGCCGGCGCCGGCGAAGACGTAGTCGGCGTGGGTGTCCGCGTTGAAGTCGACGAACTGGACCTTGGTGTGGTCGGTGGTCAGACCCGTCGCGATCTGGCCGACGACCTGCCAGCCGTTGCCGGGGTCGCCGCCGCGGTTGATGTAGAGGTCGACCTTGCCGTCCGGCTTGACGGCGTAGTAGTCGGCCTTGCCGTCACCGTCGGCGTCCGCGAAGCGGATCCGGGCGCGGTCGCTGGTCACGCCGACGGCCACCCGGCCGGCCTTCTGCCACGGGGCGACCTTGTCGCCGCCGCGGTTGAGGTAGGCGTCCACGGCGCCGGCGTCGTTGAAGGCGAGGTAGTCGGTCCGGCCGTCGCCGTCCCAGTCCGCGAAGCGGACCTTGCTCGCGTCGCTGGTGGTGCCGTAGGCGACCTGGCCGATGTCCTGCCAGCCGCCGCGGCCGTCGCCGCCGCGGTTGAGGTGGACGTTGACCGACCCGTTGGCGTTGATGACGATGTAGTCGAACCTGCCGTCGCCGTCGAAGTCGGCCAGCCGCACCCGCGTACGGTCGGTGGTCGTCCCGGTGGCGACCTGGCCCAGGGTCTCCCAGCCGTTCACGCCGGCGGGGTCGCCGCCGTGGTTCAGCCACACCTTGAACGAGCCGTTGTCGGCGATGTTGATGTAGTCGGGCCTGCGGTCCCCGTCGAAGTCCGCCCAGCGCACGCGCTCGGAGCCGCCGGCCTCGTTGGAGGCGGCGGAGCGGCGCGGCTCGGTGGTCTTCGCCACCCAGGCGGCGAGGTCGTCGACGCGGGTGGAGATCGCGCCGGTACGGGTCTCGGCGGCGTCGGCGCCGTGGCAGCCGCCCTGCCAGGACTTGGTGTTGATGCCGACGAGCTCGCCTGCGGCGTTGAGGAGCGGGCCGCCGGTGTCGCCCTTGCAGAGCACGTCGGTGCCCTTGCCGGTGACGGCCAGGGTGGTGGCGTCGGTGGTGTTCGTGGTGAAGGTACCGGTGTGCGCCTTGCCCGGCACCCACTCGGTCTTCGTACGCCCGAACCCGACCGCCGTCAGGTCGGTGCCGGCGGCGGGCGCGGCCGCCGCGGCCTTGGCGGTGGCCAGGCCCTTGGCCGGGCTCGCGAGCCGGGCCAGCACCAGGTCGCGGTCGGTGCGCGGGGCGAGCTCGGTGACCTCCACGGCCGTTCCGTTGCTCAGCGTCGCGGTGGCCTTCAGCGCGGGCTTGCCGGCCGGCACCTGCTGGCCGGGCGCCGTCGCGAAGCAGGAGGCGGCGGTGGCCACCCACCACTCGTCGACCAGGGCGGCGGTGCAGGCGCGGGAGCCCAGCTCGTCGCCGATGTCGAGCCGGGTGACGTGGGCGTACTGGCCGGCCGGGGCCTCGGGGCCGGTGACGGCCTGGGCGGGACCGGCGGCGATCAGGCCCGTGGTGACGGCAGTGGCGGTGACGAGGAGGCCGGACATCCGCGCGGCGCGCGGACGGAGAGCAGACATGTGGAGCTCCTTGCGAGCGTGGGTCGGTGGTGGCGTGCGGGTCCGGTGGTCAGCCGGACGGTCAGCCGACGCGGAGTTCGAGGAGGATGGAGCGTTCGCCGGTGTCGCCTGCTTCGCCGAAGGGCTTGTAGTCGTTGGCGGGGGCGTCGATGAC